>JAZUHM010000403.1:0-4564 GCA_045641725.1 Bacteroidaceae bacterium
GAGCGGCTTCTCCTTTTTCTGCATATCGGCCCAGCGATAGCCCACAAAGATGCTCTCCTTATATTCCTCGTTCCTAGACGTATAGGCCCCGAGTTTATGAGCCGGCACATCGTCAAGGCTCACTGGCCACGTGAACGGCAATTTGCCACTCGGGCTCACCCGGCCGCTAAGCACGTCGGCCAGCGAATTGCCCGCCTCGCTGCCCAGATACCAGTCCTGCACAATGGCCGGTACCTCGTCAACCCACGGCATCGCCACAGCATTGCCCGAGATATTTACGACCACAAGATTTGGATTTGCCTTGGCCAGTTCGCTAATCAGGGAGTCCTGGTTGTACGGCAGGCCATACTGCTTGCGATCCATGCCCTCGCTGTCTTGGAAATCAGACTTATTCAATCCACCCACGAATATCACATAGTCAGCCTTGCGCGCCTCTGCCACAGCCTCGGCCACAAGTTCGGCAGGAGTGCGGCTGTCGTTAAGATTCTGGCCGGTAGTCACGCCATTGTAACTGCCGGTCACATCGCCAACGTAGCCGCGCACCCATTTCACGTCGGCGCTGCCGGCATAACAGCGCTGCATGCCCTGAAGCGGGCTCACCTCGCGCTGTACCTTGAGCGAACTGCTACCGCCGCCGACCGTCATCATCTTTACAGCGTTTTCGCCCACCATAAGAATGGTCTTGCCCTCAGCCTTGAGGGGCAGAATATTTCCCTTGTTCTTCAACAGCACAATACCCTCGGCACCAATCTGGCGGGCCGCGGCATAATGCTCGTCGCTATTGATGCAGCCAAACGGCTTAGCGGCGTTAAGAGTAGTATGCATGTGGAGACGGAGCACGCGGCGCACCTTGTCGTCAAGGTCGCTCACAGAATATTTTCCGTTCTCGATTCCCTCGAGAAATGGCAGCGCCAAATGATATTCGTCGTAGCTCTTTTTGGCGCGGCTGGAGAGCCCGTTGGTCCAGGTACCGAACTCTAAATCAAGGCCATAGCGCACTGCCTCGTCGGTATTGTGCGTTCCGCCCCAGTCGCTTACCACTGCGCCCTTCCAACCCCATTCTCCCTTGAGGATATCCTGCAGCAAGCGCTTGTTATGACACAGATGCTGCCCGCCAGTCAGGTTGTAAGCGCCCATAAGTGCCCAGCTGTCGCCGTCAACCACGGCCATGCGAAATGCCGGCAGGTAGATTTCATACAGCGCACGGTCGTCAACTTTCACATCCACGCCGTGGCGATCCCACTCCTGGTTGTTAAGACAAAAATGCTTGACACAAGTTGCCACGCCGTTGCTCTGCACTCCTCTGACGTACTGCACAGCCAAACGGCCTGCGAGGTAAGGATCTTCGCCCATGTACTCAAAATTGCGGCCTCCGAGCGGAGTGCGATAGATATTGAGGCCGGGGCCCAAAAGCACGTCCTTTTTGCGATAGCGGGCCTCCTCGCCAATGCTCACGCCGTAGAGCGCGGCCATATCCTCGCTCCAAGTGGCTGCCAGACAGCTCAAAGCCGGAAAAGCCACGATAGAATCATTTGTCCATCCGGCCTGGTCCCACTCGTCCCACTTGACTTCTGGCCGAATGCCGTGAGGGCCGTCGGTGCACCACAACTCGGGCACGCCGAGCCTCGGCACACCAGGCGAAGAGAACTTGCTCTGCGCATGAATGACCGCTATCTTTTCTTCGAGAGTCATGCGGGAGAGCAGGTCCTCCACTCTCTGTTCGATGCTGAGCGCACTGTTTTGAAATGGAAACTTCTGCGCCACAACCGACAGCGAGCCGAGCGCAATTATCATGGTAATAACTACAATTTTCTTCATAATAATATTATAATGTAATGTTTTCATATTTTAAGAAACCAAGAGAGCAATATCCAAATACGCGGCGCCTTGCGGCAACCACATTTGAACATTGCTCTCTCGCAATTATTTTATGTCCCAGGAGGGAGTAATTACTTCTTCAAGAGTCCAAACTCATTGAACACCTTAACTAATGCCTGCACACCGCGCTCTACCTGCTCCTTGGTGTGGTTTGACATCAGGGCAAAACGCACCAATGTGTCCTGAGGAGCACATGCTGGCGGAATAACCGGGTTGATAAATACGCCCTCTTCGAATGCACGCTTGGTTACCTCGAATGTCTTGAATGCATCACGCACATAGAGCGGGATGATCGGGCTCTCGGTGTCGCCAATCTCGAATCCCTCTTCGCGGAATCGGGTCAGCGCATAATTGGTAACGTCCCAGAGTTTCTCCAGAATCTGCGGATCGTTCTGAATGATGTGAAGCGCCTCGAGGGCTGCGGCTGTAGCTGCAGGAGTGTTGGATGCACTGAAGATATATGTGCGGCAATTGTGGCGAATCCAGTTGATAAGGCTCTTATCTGCGGCTATAAATCCGCCTACTGCGGCAAGCGACTTGCTGAATGTGCCCATAATGAGGTCAACTTCGCTTGTGAGGCCGAAATGGTCGCACACTCCGCGTCCCTGACGGCCAAATACGCCAAGGCCGTGGGCCTCGTCCACCATCACGGTGGCATTGTATTTATGCTTGAGCTCGATTATCTCTGGCAATTTGGCGAGGTCGCCTTCCATTGAGAACACTCCGTCAACAACGATGAGCTTTACGGCTTCTGGTTCGCACTTCTGGAGTTGTTTTTCGAGGTCCTCCATGTCATTATGGCGGAACTTAAGGTTTTTAGCCATGCTGAGGCGGCATCCGTCAACGATGCTGGCGTGGTCGCGGTCGTCGCGAATGATATAGTCGTTGCGACCGAGCAGACAGCCGAGCACACCTGCGTTTACGGTAAAGCCTGTAGAGAACACGAGGGCCTCGTCTTTGCCTTCAAACTCGGCGAGTTCCTTCTCGAGCTGCACGTGGAGGTCGAGGGTGCCGTTGAGGAATCGCGAGCCTGCGCATCCTGTGCCGTATTTCTGCAATGCGGCATTAGCTGCGTCAATCACGCGCTGATCGCCGGGCAGTCCGGTGTAAGCATTTGAACCAAACATCAGTACATGATGTCCTTCCATGTCAACCTCGGTGCCTTGTTTGCCGTTGATTTCACGGAAATATGGGTAAACGCCAGCCGCCATAAATTCCTGAGGGCGGGTCCACTGTTCTAATCTATCCTGTAATAATCCCATTAGTAGTTGAAATTCTTATATATCCACACGGCTCGTTACTTAGCCGAACGAATAGTTTGTCAAAAGCAAATGCAAAGTTACGATTTTTCTTTTAGAAAAGGGTGGTATGAGTCAAAAAAATCACTTTTGTTCACTATATGATTACAAAACTGCACACATAAGGCTAAAATGTTCCTCTAAAAATGTATGTTTGTGCACTTTGGTTGCCAAATTGTGCTTGAATTATTTCGGCAAGCGAGATTCGCGACTGTTAAATTGCGAGAAGGGATTTAACAAAAACACAATTGATTTTCACTTTGCAAATCAAAACAGAAAAAAGCGGAAACTTACGCACCAAATTGTGCGCGATTGCGGACGGATATCGGCTTGGAACATCCGCAAAAGGCCTTCGGCGTACTACCCATTGAGCTTAAACCACTCCAAGATGCTGTCGCGGGCGTTGACAAAGGCTTCTGCCGGCGGCAACAGGGCCATATTTACCTGTTCGCCAATGGTTTGAATGAGGGGTTGCGGGTGGGTTTTTGCATCGGAATTGGTGATAACTTTCAGGCCGTGCTTTATAATTTCCACGTTCACCTCGCGGCCCACCTGCATCGGGTCGCCGTCGCAATGAATCACGCCCGGAGCTTCGCGGATGACCTTGATTTTGCGAGTGCGCGACATCTTGACGTGGTTAACCCCGTCCTTGAGCCTGCCGCTAAACAACTGCACCGCCAGCGCCGGCGCCTCAAACGGCTTAAACGACTCCAAGAGCGAGATGTCCATCAATCCGTCGGTCATCGACGCCTTGGGCGCCACATAGATATTGTTGCCGTATTGCGAAGCATTGGCAAACACGATGCAGAAAGCCTCGTAGGTGCGTTTGCCAAACTGGTCTTCCAGCGTGTAAACCTCAGGCTTATACTTGGCCAGTTCCTGAAAAGTCTTTTCTATATAGGTAAACAGTCCGCGCTTGGATGCCGACGCAAACTTGTAGCTCACTTCGGCGTCAAATCCCATGCCGCAGGTGCAGAAGAAGGGCTTATGATTGACCAATCCATAGTCTATCGCAATCACATTGCCGCCATTGATCATCTCCACAGCCTCGCGCACATCGAGGGGTATCTGCAAATGTCGCGCCAGACCGTTGCCCGAGCCGCAGGGGATAATACCCAGCACGGTGTCGGTGTTGACCAGCGAGCGGGCCACCTCGTTTACAGTGCCGTCGCCACCCACGGCAACCACGACGTCATAATGATTCTCCGCAGCCATAGTGGCCAGCACGGCTCCGTGGCCGGCATACTGCGTAGGACACACTTCCCACTCATACAAATCACGATTCATCACCCCGTTAAGTATCTCTATCACAGAGTCTTTCGAGCTGATGCCTGAAATTGGATTGACGATGAATCTGATTCGTTTTTTTGCCATGACGAGCAGTTTTG
>JAZUHM010000404.1:0-4586 GCA_045641725.1 Bacteroidaceae bacterium
GCTTGATGGCTTTTTTGATTGCTTTGACTACACGATGATTTAGTGTAAAATACGGGTTGATAAGCACTATTTTGTGCTCGGCATTGTTGATGCATGATTCAAAAATCCGGCGGATAATTTTGGGGGAAGTGTGAGGCTCGCGGTTAATGACGGCAAGTGTCTTGGTGTGTGCAGATGGTGTGGTGTCTTGTGCAAGATTTTGCAAAGCATTTTCTTGCAATGATTCGCCAGGATAAAGCTCTGGACCTGAGATGTCTTGACCAGTCTGCATTTTCCATGCTCGAAGAAAGATTTTCTGGTATTCGGCCACTGCATCGCCTTCAATCCTGAAATGTACATCGTGCCAACCGCCGAACTCGGGCTTACCGTTTATATAATAGTCGGCCACGTTCATTCCGCCGCTATATGCCGATTTGCCGTCGATTACTACAATCTTTCTGTGGTCGCGTGGGATGATGTGATTTACCCAGGGGAATACAATAGGGTCAAACTCGTATATTTCGATGCCTGTATCGCGGATTTCTTTCAATCGTTTGGGCTTGATGGGCTGATTGTTGCTACTGTTGCCAAAGGCATCGTAAAGCAATCTGACTTTTACCCCTTCCTTTACTTTAACGGCAAGGCTATCGAAAAGTGTGTTGGCAATTGAGTCGTCACGGAAGTTGAAATATTCCATGTGTATGGTCTGCTTCGCTTCTCGCACTGCTTGAAACAAGTCTTTGAATTTGGCAGCTCCATTGTCGAAAAAGACAATACTGTTGTTGTGGGTAAAGATTGCCCCTTCGGCTTCGGCATCTTTGCGCATTTTTTCGATGCCTTGTGCTGAGCATAGTGTTGTTGGGGCAATGAGGAACGAGATTATGATCACCCAAACGACGGGCAGTTTTCTTATCTCAAAATCGCAACTCTTTTTGTCTGCCAATGCCATAATATACAATGCTTAAACTAAATAACGGTACTGAATGAGTCAACAATACCCAGAAGCTGCCCTTGTTCGTCTGTCACAAGGACGCAGTGTATCTTGTTGTCGTTGAGAATTTTGTCAATCTCGGCTACTTTCATTGTTGCAGGCACGGTCTTGGGCTTGGTGGTCATCACGTCGCTAACCTTGAGGTTGAAGAACTCGCTTTGCGAATTTTCCATGGCTCTGCGAATGTCGCCATCTGTAATAAGTCCTATTACCTTATTATTATCTATGGCCACACAAATACCGAGTCTGCCTTTGCTAACGGTGGTGACGGCTTGCTGGAGCATTGTGTCGGGCGAAACTATGGGCAGTTCAGTGGTGTGCATTACGTCAGAGGCCTTTGTCAACAGGCGTTTGCCAAGCATTCCACCGGGGTGGAAACGTGCAAAATCCATTTCCTTGAAACCGCGTGCTTTAATCAGGCAACAGGCTATTGCATCGCCCATAGCGAGAGTGGCAGTAGTTGATGAGGTCGGTGCGAGATTAAGTGGGCAGGCTTCTCGTTTAACCGCAATGTTGAGATGTGCGGCAGAGTATTGTGCTAAGAGGGATTCTGGATTGCCACTGAGACCAATGATGGGAATATCGCGGTCTATGAGAGAGGGGACACAGCGGAGCAGTTCGTCGGTGTATCCAGAGTTGCTGATGGCAATAACGACATCGTTCTGTCCTACCACGCCCAGGTCACCATGATAGAGGTCGAGTGGATTGATGTAAAAGCTTGGAGTGCCAGTGCTACTTAGGGTTGCTGCTATCTTTGCTCCGATGTGGCCGCTTTTGCCTACGCCGGTTATCACTACCTTGCCTTTGCAATTGAGTATAAGGTCTATAGCTTTTTCAAAGTCTTCGTTCAGCAGTGGTATGAGGTCCAATAGTGCCTGGGCTTCATCCTTAAAGCATTGAATGGCTGTTTGTGTCCACATGTTGTTATGTAAGTTTAATTTTTAGTGTGGTCTGCTTATCAAAGCAGGCTTTTCAATACGTCTTCAAATTGGCTGAGTGGCAGCATGTTTGTGCCATCGCTGAGGGCGTTCTCTGGGTCGGGGTGAATCTCAAAGAAGTAGCCTGTGGCGCCAAAAGCCTTGGCTGCAAGTGCCATTGATGGAATAAATTCGCGGTTGCCTCCTGTTACTCCGTTGCCTGCACCAGGGCGCTGAACGGAATGCGTGCAGTCCATCACCACGGTGGGGGTGAATTTGAGCATGTCGGGGATGTTGCGGAAATCCACCACCAGATTGTTGTATCCAAACGAATTGCCTCGTTCTGTGAGCCATACTTCTGCGGCGCCGCTTTGCATTGCCTTCTCTACGGGATAACGCATGTCCTGGCCGCTGAGGAATTGGGCTTTCTTGATATTAACGATGCGCCCTGTATTGGCAGCAGCAATCAGCAGATCGGTCTGGCGACACAGGAATGCGGGAATTTGCAGCACGTCAGCCACTTCTGCTGCAGGGGCGGCCTGATGGGATTCGTGTATGTCGGTGAGAATGCGCAATCCGTATTTCTGCTTGATATGACCGAGCATTTCAAGGCCTTTTTCTAATCCTGGGCCGCGAAACGACGATAGCGAGGTGCGGTTGGCTTTGTCAAAAGAGGCTTTGAATATGATGTCGATATTGTATTCTTTGTTGAGTCTCACTATCTCTTCTGCTACGGTTTCAAGCAGCTCGAGAGACTCAATTACACAAGGGCCTGCTATGATTTGCATAATCTTGTATTTAAGATAGGTTATAAGGTTTCAAATGGGTTATGCCTGCTCGTACAGCTTCTTGCGCAGTTCCTGAATGTGAGCGTCGGCCATGTAATCCTCGTAGGTAGTGAGTTTGTCGATAATGCCGTTGGGAGTAAGCTCAATCACACGGTTGGCAAGCGAGTTGATAAATTCGTGGTCGTGCGAGGCAAAGAGCAGGTTGCCCTTGTAGAGCTTGAGGTTGTTGTTGAAGGCCTGAATAGATTCAAGGTCGAGGTGGTTGGTAGGAGTGTCCAGAATGAGGCAGTTGGCATTCTTGAGCTGCATGCGGGCAATCATAAGCCTCATGCGCTCGCCACCGCTCAATACATTCACCTTCTTGAGGATATCTTCGCCTGAGAAGAGCATCCTGCCTAGGAAAGCCTTGAAATACACCTCGTTGCCCTCGCCAAACTGACTGAGCCATTCCAGCATGTTCATGTCGCTATTAAAGAACTGGGTGTTGTCGAGTGGCAGATATGCATTGGTGATAGTCACACCCCATTTGTATGAACCCTCCACAGGCTCTGCATTGCCCGAGATAATTTCAAACAACGCCGTCATGGCGCGCGAATTGTGGCTGATAAACACCACTTTCTGCTCCTTCTCAATCGTGAGGTCAAGATTCTGGAACAGCACAGTACCATCGTCTGTAGTAGCCTTGAGGTTGTTGATCTCGAGAATCTGGTTGCCAGGCTCGCGATCCATAGAGAAGATAATGCCAGGGTATTTGCGCGTAGAAGGCTGGATTTCCTCAATGTTCAGCTTGGCAAGCATCTTCTTGCGGCTCGTGGTCTGTTTAGACTTAGCCACATTGGCAGAGAAACGGCGGATAAACTCCTCCAGTTCTTTCTTTTTCTCCTCAGCCTTTTGGCGCTGGTTCTGCTGCTGACGGAGAGCCAGCTGCGAAGACTGATACCAGAAACTATAGTTACCAGCAAAGAGAGTGATCTTGCCATAGTCCACATCCACGGTGTGGGTAGAAACTGCATCCAGGAAATGGCGGTCGTGGCTCACCACAAGCACGGTGTGCTCGTAGTTGCCCAGATACTCTTCAAGCCACTCCACGGTCTCAAGGTCAAGGTCGTTGGTAGGCTCATCGAGCAGCAGATTGTCGGGTTCACCAAACAGAGCCTGCGCAAGCATCACACGCACCTTCTCCTTGCCCGAGAGCTCACCCATCATAGTACCATGCTTGGCCACAGGAATGCCCAGCTGTTCCAGCAAGGCACCCGCATTGCTCTCCGAGTCGTAGCCGCCCATGTTGGCAAACTTCTCCTCCAACTCTGCAGCACGAATGCCATCCTCGTCGGTGAAATCCTCCTTGGCATACAAGGCATTGCGCTCGTTATTGAGCTCCCACAACTCGCGGTAGCCCATCAGCACTGTGTCGAGCACAGAATATCCGTCAAACTTAAAGTGGTCCTGACTCAGCACCGACATGCGCTCGCCAACACCAATCTCGATATTGCCTTTCGTGGCCTCCAACTCACCCGAGATAGCCTTGAGCAAAGTTGACTTGCCAGCACCATTGGCACCGATGATGCCGTAGATGTTTCCGTTAGTAAACTTGAGGTTCACATCCTTATACAAAACCTGTCTGCCAAATTGAATGGCAAGGTCGCTAACTGTAATCATTCTTATTGGGTTTTTAAAATTTTGGTGCGAAGTTAATAAAAAATCGTCAGTAATAACCTTATTTTATAATAAAACTTTGAAAAAACAAGAAAAAATCGTAACCTGAGAAAACCAAAACTTAAATAAATCGAATAAAAACCATCAAAAATTAGGCAAAGAAAATGATTCTCAAAAGGGGATAAAACGTCTAAACTTTTGTGTGTATAGATGTTATTATTTGTTCAAAATATAGAAAAACAATTGATTAAATTT
>JAZUHM010000405.1:0-4929 GCA_045641725.1 Bacteroidaceae bacterium
ACCGCTTGGCCTCCGACTTGCATTCATTCAATGGGACCCCAATCCCATAGCCTTCTCGCTATTCAACTTTGACGTAAGATGGTACTCCCTCTGCTGGTGCGCCGCGCTCCTGTCAGGCTACCTCGTGATGAAGTGGCTCTACCGCGACCAGAAACTACCAGCCGACAAGTTTGAGCCCCTGTTTCTCTATATCTTTATCGGAGTCATACTGGGCGCCCGATTAGGCCACTGCATCTTCTACGAACCAGGCTATTTCCTCACCAGCGGCAAGGGCATTATCGAAATGCTGCTGCCCATCCGCATCACCGACAGCGGATGGCACCTCACAGGCTACGAGGGACTGGCCAGCCACGGCGGCACTCTGGGCATGATTCTGGCCGTTCTGGCCTATTCTAAGGTCCACAAGGTAAGATTGCTCCAGGTGCTCGACAATATGGGCGTAGTGGCCCCAATTTCGGCGTGCTGCGTGAGACTGGGCAACCTCTTCAACTCCGAGATAGTCGGCACCCCCACTGATCAGCCATGGGGATTTGTCTTCCTGCATAATGGCGAGGACTTCGCCCGCCACCCGTCGCAGCTCTACGAAGCCATTTTCTACCTCATGTTATTCATCGCTACAGTGCTGATTTACAGAGCGTTGAAGCACAAAGCCGGCACCGGCTTCTTCTTCGGGCTCTGCCTCACCTGCATCTTTACCTTCCGCATCCTCGTCGAGTTTATCAAGCAAGAGCAAGAGGCCTTTGAGCAAGGCATGCTCCTCAATATGGGCCAGATACTCAGCCTGCCGCTCGTAGCCATAGGCATCTACTTCATTATCAAGGGCCTCAAAACCCAGCCAAAAGACTAAAGACCGACATGCGCTTTGATTTCGACATACTCGTGATAGGCGCAGGCCACGCAGGATGCGAAGCAGCGCGCGCTGCAGCCCTCCGAGGCGCTCGAACCTGCCTCCTCACCATGGACCTCGAGAAAGTCGCTCAGATGAGCTGTAATCCGGCCATAGGCGGCATTGCCAAGGGGCAGATAGTGCGCGAGATAGACGCACTCGGAGGCATGACCGGCCAGATTACCGACCTCACCGCCATCCAGTTTCGCATGCTCAACCTCTCCAAAGGCCCCGCCATGTGGAGCCCACGCGCCCAGTGCGACCGCTATCGCTTCAGCACCGAGTGGCGCCGAGTGCTCGAAAATACCCCTAACCTCACCCTCTGGCAAGACCAGGCCGAGACACTGCTCGTAGAAGACGGCAAGGCCTGCGGCGTGCAGACACTGTGGGGCAATGAGTTCAGGGCGCAATGCGTGGTTGTGACCGCCGGCACCTTTCTCAACGGCCTGATGCACATAGGGCGCAACAAGGTGGCAGGCGGACGCATCTCAGAACCCGCCAGCCTGCATTTCTCAGACTCCATAGCAGCCCACGGCGTCACCATTGGCCGCATGAAGACGGGCACACCGCTGCGCATAGACGCCCGCTCGGTCGATTTCAGCCAGCTCACGCGCCAAGACGGCGACACCGACTGGCACCGCTTCTCATTTGTCTCCAACAGCCGCGAACTGCCCCAGATTCCGTGCTGGATATGCAACACCACGCCCGAGGCCCACGAGATACTGCGCCAGAACCTCAACGAATCACCTCTTTATAATGGACAGATCCAAAGCATCGGCCCACGCTATTGCCCCAGCATCGAGACCAAGCTCCACACATTCCCCGACAAAGACCACCATCCGCTGTTCCTTGAGCCCGAGGGCTTAGACACAAACCAGATGTACCTCAACGGATTCTCCTCGAGCCTGCCCACCGATGTGCAGATCAAGGCCATCCACCAGATACCCGCATTCCGCAATGCCAAGATCTACCGCTCAGGCTACGCAATCGAATACGATTATTTCGATCCGACTGAGCTAAATTCCTCGTTGGAATCTAAGAAAATTGAAGGACTCTACCTCGCCGGACAAGTCAACGGTACCACAGGCTACGAAGAAGCCGCCGGACAGGGCCTCGTCGCCGGTATAAATGCCTCGTTGAAATGTGAGAAAAAGGAGCCTCTTGTCATGAAGCGCGACGAGAGCTATATCGGTGTTTTGATAGACGATTTGGTCACCAAAGGGGTCGATGAGCCCTACCGCATGTTTACCTCACGCGCTGAGTACCGCATTCTCCTGCGCCAGGACAACGCCGACGCCCGCCTCACACCCATCGGCAAAAAGCTAGGTTTAATCGAAGAAAACAGGTATCAGAGATTCCTCGAAAAGCAAGATTTCATCCGCCAAATTCAAGATTTCTGCTCAAACTACGTTGTCAAGGCTGGACAGCTCGACAAATATCTCGATTCCATCGGTAGCAGTCCGACCACTATCGCGAGCAAGCTTTCTACCATCATAAGCAGGCCAAATGTAGCCATGAAACCTTTGATTTCTGAAATTCCGCAGCTCGCAGAGATTTGCGACAGAATCCAATATCAGAAAGACGAAGTAATCGAGGCCGCAGAGATTCTTATAAAATATGACGGCTACATCGTGCGCGAACAACACGAGGCCGAGAAGATGCGCCGCCTTGAATCTATAAGGATTAAGAACAGATTTGACTACGCGTCGCTCACACAGATATCCACCGAGGGACGCCAGAAACTCGCAAAGGCTAACCCTGAGACGTTGGGCCAAGCCTCCCGCATTCCTGGCGTAAGTCCCAGCGATGTTAACGTACTCCTAGTACTTGTGCGCAAATAACAACCCCAGTCCCACCGCCCAAACCACGCGGCGTTTCACAAACAAAAATCAATGTTTCACGTGAAACACCAAGGACGTTTTTCAATGCTAACTGCCAGAAAATGAATAAAGAAGAAAAGGAGAAGCTCCTGACATATCTGAAAAACATTATTGCAAACATGCCCGAGGGGCCTGGCAGCTACCAGTACTACGACGAGCACGGCGAGATTATCTATGTAGGCAAAGCCAAGAACCTCAAGCGCCGCGTGTCGAGCTATTTCCTCAAGGAACAAACCCGCAAGACACAGCTGCTGGTTTCCAAAATCCGCGATATAAAATATATAAATGTAGCTACTGAACAGGACGCTCTGCTGCTTGAAAATTCTCTCATCAAGCGTTTTCAACCACACTACAATATCCTGCTCAAGGACGACAAGAGCTATCCCTATATCTGCCTTACAAAGGAAGATTATCCCCGCATATTCAGCACCTACAACAAGACCAAAAACGGCGGCGAATATTTTGGCCCATATAGCTACACCCCGGCCATGTATAACCTGCTCGATCTCATTCGCACGCTATATAAAATAAGGAATTGCAAGACACCCCTACGCGAAGAAGGCGTAAAACAAAACAAATACAAGTTGTGCCTCAGTTACCATGTGCAGAAATGCAAGGGCTGCTGCGTGGGCAAGCAGTCCAAGGCCGAGTACCAGGCCAACATAGCCGAGTGCCGCCAGATACTTCGCGGCCACACCCGAGAAATTAAGGAAAGCCTTATTCAGCAGATGCAAAGTCTGGCCGCAGAACAGCGCTTTGAGGAGGCACAAGAGATTAAAATCAAATACGATTTGCTCAATCAATATCAAGCCAAAAGCGAGGTTATCAGCAATACCGCGGGCAACATCGACGTGTTCAACATCCTCTCTGACGAAAAGAAAGCCATCATCAACTTTCTGCACGTCGTTAACGGTGGCACAACCATCGCCTACACCTTTGAAGTGGAGAAAAAACTCGACGAGACCGACGAGGATATCCTGCGGTTCGGTATCCTCGAAATGGGACAGAAGTTTGACGTTGTTTTCAAGGATTTAGTGCTGCCGTTTGAGGCCGAGATTCCGCTTGTCGGCACAGTGGTGTTGGTTCCCCAAAAGGGCGACAAAAAGACCCTGCTCGAACTCAGCATGCGCAACGTACTGCAATACAAAGCCGACAAACTAAAACGCAGCGAATACCTCAACCCGGAACAGCGGCAGACCCGCCTTATGACAGAGCTCAAAGAAGCCCTGCATCTCGACAAGTTGCCAGTAACAATTGAACTGTTCGACAACTCCAATCTGCAGGGCATGGATGCGGTGGCGGGCTGCGTCGTTTTCAAGCAAATGCGCCCTTCAAAAAAGGACTACCGCAAGTATAATATCAAGACCGTCGAAGGCGCCGACGATTATGCCTCAATGCAAGAGGTTGTGCGCCGCCGCTATAGCAGAATGCAGGAAGAAAATACCCCCCTGCCCGACCTCATTATTACCGACGGTGGCCGGGGCGAGATGGAGTGCGTGCGCAAGGTGGTAGAAGACGAACTTGGGCTCAGCATTCCCATTGCCGGTCTGGCCAAGGACAACCGCCATCGCACCAACGAACTGCTCTTTGGATTCCCGCCCATTGTAATTGGAATTAAGCAGAGTTCCGAGCTCTTTAAGGTGCTCACAACTATGCAGGACGAGGTTCATCGCTATGCCATCTCTTTCCACAAAAGCAAGCGCACAAAGCGCCAAACCAAATCGGAGCTCGACAGCATCAAAGGCGTAGGCAAAACGACCAAGGAAATGCTGCTCAAGAAATATAAATCCGTAAAGCGAATCAAGGAAGCCGACCTCTACGAGCTGCAAAGCCTTTTGGGCAACAACAAAGGGCGCGCAATCTGGGCAGAATTGCACAAATCCGACGACAATTCACTGAATATCAATAGTTTAAACGACACAAACAACGAATAACATGCGAGTAGTAATCCAACGCGTGGCAGAAGCCTCAGTAACAATCGAAGGAACGATAAAATCACAGATAGGCAAAGGTCTCCTCATCCTATTGGGCATCGAAGAAACGGACAGCCAGGAAGACATCGACTGGCTGGTAAAAAAGATACTGGGCCTGCGCATCTTTGACGACGAAAATGGGGTGATGAACAAGTCCATTGTGGACATCGACGGCGAGATAATCGTAGTC
>JAZUHM010000406.1:0-2898 GCA_045641725.1 Bacteroidaceae bacterium
CCCAACCACCGAGCTTGCCGTGACCATGTCGGGTGCATGCGGCGGTATCATCCTGACTGCCAGCCACAATCCACGCGAATGGAATGCTCTGAAGCTCCTTAATGAGAAGGGCGAATTCCTGAATCAGGAGGAGGCTATGGAGATTGTGGAAATGGCCGAGCGTACAGAGGAGTTTACCTATGCTGATATCAACCACATGGGTAAGTACTATAAGGACTTGAGCTTTGACCAGAAGCACATCAATCTCGTAAAAGACCTCGAGCTTGTAGATGTAGAGGCAATTCGCAACGCACATTTCAAGGTGGCTATCGACTGTGTAAACTCAGTGGGTGGTGTTATTTTGCCACGTTTGCTCAATGAGCTTGGCGTTGAGAAGATTACAGGTCTCTATACAGACCCGACAGGTTTGTTTGGCCATAATCCAGAACCGCTGGAGAAGAACCTTGGCGACATCATGAATCTCATGAAGCTCGGCGGCCATGACCTTGCATTTGTGGTTGACCCTGATGTTGACCGCCTCGCATTGATTTGTGAAGACGGAACAATGTATGGCGAGGAATATACCCTTGTTACTTGCGCAGATTATATCTTGCAGAATCAGCGTGGCAATGCTGTGAGCAACCTCAGCTCAACACGTGCTCTGCGCGACGTAGCTGCTCGCTATGGTGCTTCATACACTCCAGCCGCAGTGGGCGAGGTTAATGTTGTGACAAAGATGAAGGAAGTCGGTGCTATCATTGGCGGCGAAGGCAATGGTGGAGTTATCTATCCTGCAGCTCACTATGGCCGCGACGCTTTGGTAGGTATTGCCTTGATTCTGACATATTTGGCAAAGAAGAAGATGACTCTCAGCCAGTTGCGTTCTACCTATCCAAACTATGTGATTACCAAGAACAGAATCGACCTCAAGCCTTCAACCGATATCGATGCTATCCTCGAGGCAGTAAAGAAAGATTTCTCTAACGAGAAGATTACCGACATCGACGGCGTCAAGATTGACTTCCCAACAGCGTGGGTACACCTCCGCCGTTCAAACACAGAGCCAATTATCCGTGTTTATGCTGAGGCTTCTACAGAAGAGGAGGCCAACAAATTGGCTCAGACTGTGATTGACCAGGTAATGAAGATGGTTTAATCGCAAAAGTCTTACTTAAGATTTAGAACACCCCTTAATACAATAATTATGAATTCATCCACGGAATGGCATAGTCTGTTTGTGGATGAATTCTGTTTTGGTTTGTCGAGTTCCTATATAATATATAAATAAGGTAGTGATGAAAAATCGATTGGTTGTCATATTGCTGTCATTGTTGACGTGTGTGGGTGTGGCTGCGCAGAAGAATGTGTTGCTGAGGCCCAGTATAAAGACTCTGGCTGTAGAAAGGAATGGCGAGTGGAACAGCATTCCGTATATAAACTTGGGCAGCGGAGATTATCTGCACATATCATTTGATGACCTTACCCACGAATATCGTCGCTACAGGTACCGCATTGAACCGATGTCGTGGGATTGGAAACCAAACGAGCGCCTGTTTGCATCGGAATTCTTGAAAATAGGAACTGGCGACGAGCCAATTGATAACTATGAGGAGTCTGTAAATACAACCGTCCTATATACTCATTATCAGTTTGATTTTCCCAATAAAAATATCGTTGTTGGACTGTCGGGTAATTATCAGATTGTGATTTATGACGATGATGAGGAAGAAGATGTCGCTGTCATCCCATTCTATGTAGTAGAGAACAGCGCCTCTTTCAATAATCAGGTCACAACCAACACTGATATTGATTTCAACAAAGACCATCAGCAACTGATGTTTACGATGCAGCCGTCTTCTGCATTGCAGATTCATTATCCTGAGTCGGAAGTTCATACGGTTGTCATGCAAAACTTGCGGCAGTCGTCGGCGGTTGTCAATCCCGCTCCGGATTACATTACCCCGCAGGGACTCCGATGGGAGCATTGCAAGGAATTGATATTCCCTGCCGGCAGTGAATATCATAAGTTTGAGCTGACTACAATGCGCTATGGCGGTATGGGCGTTGATAATGTCAGATGGTACGATCCCTATTATCACGTCACCCTATACGAAAACAAACCGCAGAAAAACTACATTTACAACGAAGACAAGAACGGCGCTTATTGCATAAGAAACATCGATTATGAAGACAAAGACCTCGAGAGTGAATACGTCTGGGTGCATTTTGTCTTAGATATGGATGTGGAATTGGATGGCAAGGTCTATGTAAATGGAGATTTCACCAACGACCAGTTGACTGAAGAGTTTGAGATGAAATACAATGCCGATACCAAGCGCTATGAAAGTGTGCTGCTACTGAAGCAAGGCTACTATAATTATCAGTATTTATATGTGGGAAGTGACAGCCGCCAATCATTGACCAAAAAAGTTCAGGGAGATTTCTTCCAAACCGAAAACCGATATACGATATTCGCCTATTATTCCCAGAGGGGCTCTCGCTATGACCGGTTGATAGGACTTAGTGATTTCCAATTTATTCCATCCAAAAGATAACGCCATCCATTATGTACACACTGCCAAATGCCAAGATAAATGTCGGCCTGAATATCGTGAGTCGTCGTCCTAATGGTTACCACAATCTGCAGACGGTGTTTTATCCCATCCCGCTTACAGATTCCCTCGAAATTGAAAGGGCCGATAATCTGACAGCCCCATACGATTTCACCATGTCGGGCATCAAGATTGACGGTGATGCAGAGAACAACCTGATAATCAAAGTGTTTATGAGTTTGCGAGAAGAGTTTGAACTGCCTCCTACCGCAATCAATCTGGGCAAACATATCCCGATGGGCGCTGGCCTGGGCTGCGGCAGTGCTGATGCGGCTTTTATGATGAAGATGCTCAATGAATACTATAA
>JAZUHM010000407.1:0-1741 GCA_045641725.1 Bacteroidaceae bacterium
GTTATCATGAGCATATCTTCAATCCTAACACCAAATTTTCCTGGCAAATAAATGCCAGGTTCAACGGTCACAACGTGACCTGGGTTTAAGATCACCTCTGCCGCAGCGCGGGAGGAAAGGTTTGGCAATTCGTGGATTTCAACGCCCACTCCGTGGCCCGTTGAATGTCCAAAGAATTCGCCATATCCTGCCGCTTTAATTATGTCGCGGCAGACAGCATCGGCATCCCTTGCAGGGAGGCCTGCCTTCAGTGCGTCCACTCCTGCAAGTTGCGCAGAAAGTACGATGTTATAGACTTTTTTCTGTTCCTCTGACACAGAACCCACTGCGAAAGTTCTGGTAGTGTCAGAGTGATATCCCTTATAAATTGCGCCATAATCTATAGTGATAAAATCACCATTTTGTATTACGTAATCACCTGGCACGCCATGTGGCTTTGAAGAGTTTTCACCAGCCACAGCAATTGTGTCAAATGACACACCGAGCGCGCCAAGTTTTCGCATCCGATAATCAATTTCGGCTGCGACATCGCGCTCTTTCACGCCTGGCTTTATAAGCGGCAAAGTATCAAGCAAAGCCTGCTCAGCTATCCTTTGCGCGCCGAGAAGTTTCTCATATTCCTTCTCGCATTTTATCATTCTGAGGTCATCTATCAACTTGTCGAGCGTCGCCGAGAAATCAAGTTCGTAGTCCTTAAAACGAGCCTTGAATCTCTCGCCTTGCGCAATCGACAACCTCGATGCCTCAAAAAGTATCTTCTTTCCACCAAAGGCATCTATCGTGTCAAAAAGCTGAGCAAAAAACTCATCGCCAACCTCTGAAAGCTCAACGTCACAATCAACCGACTCGGCAGTTGCCGCCTCAATATATCGACTATCAGTGATGAATTTTGCCCCTGTCTTTCCGACAAGCAAATATCCATCCGACGCTTCAAATTCAGTGAAATAGAACCTGTTTACCTCTGACACAATCAGTGCTACAGAGCCCTCTGGGAGTGCCTTTTGAAGAGCAATTATGTTCATTTACTCTCTCTTCTTTCCAAAATCCAAAATACTACTTTTTCAAGGAATCTCTTGATTGCAAAACCAACTTTTTGTGCCACTTCTTTGCCCACTGGTTTGCAATAAATTGACTTAAATCCAAGAATGTTTGCACCCATAATATCGGTGAAAAGTTGGTCGCCAACCATACATATTTCTGATGGCCTTTTACGCAATTTTATAACCGCTCTGATATATCCAAACGGGAGTGGTTTACATGAAAAACCAATAACAGGAATGTCATATTGATCGGCCAAAATTTTTGCCCTCTCTGTCTTGCCATTAGAGAGAAGAATTACTTTAATACCGGCATTTTTAACTGTATCAACCCATTCCTTTGCACCTGGAATTGGAGTGGTAGTCCTATCAAAAGAACTTGTGTTGTCAGCATCAAGTGTCACGGCTTTTACACCGAGTGACTGAAGATCATTCACTGTTATTGACAACAGGCTATCCTTTTTCATATCTGTTTTAAACATCTCTTCAAACGTAATCAATTTATCTTCCTCCATAATAACTATAGATGTATTATAGCAAAAACAAAACCGGTTGTACAACGTCCAACCGGCTGTTTTGATTATTTGTACTTACGCTTACGAGCTGCCTCTGATTTTTTCTTTCTCTTTACAGATGGCTTTTCATAATGCTCTCTTTTACGAACTTCCTGGATAACACCGTCACGAGAAGTCTGTCTCTTAAAG
>JAZUHM010000408.1:0-3493 GCA_045641725.1 Bacteroidaceae bacterium
GGCAAAAATCAAGCAAGTTCTCGGCATTGACGTGCCGTATTGGGAAGACTCGCTGCGCCAATGCCTCGACATCCTGCTGCAAGCCGACAGCAACAGATAATCACAACACCAGAATACACTATACCTTTTTAATATAATCTCGACAATGAACAACGAAATATCAAGACGCAGAACGTTTGCCATCATATCTCACCCTGACGCCGGTAAGACCACTCTGACCGAGAAGCTTCTGCTTTTTGGTGGCCAGATACAAGTGGCCGGTGCCGTAAAAAACAATAAAATCCGCAAGACCGACACGGCAGACTGGATGGAGATTGAGAAACAGCGTGGTATCTCGGTCACAAACTCGGTAATGGAGTTTGACTATAAGGACTACAAGGTCAATATCCTCGACACTCCGGGCCACCAGGACTTTGCCGAAGACACATTCCGCACCCTCACTGCCGTTGACAGCGTAATCATCGTAGTAGATGGCGCAAAAGGCGTAGAGGCGCAGACCCGCAAGCTGATGACAGTTTGCCGCATGCGCAAAACTCCTGTGATTATCTTTATCAACAAGATGGACCGCGAGGGCCAGGACCCATTCGATCTGCTCGACGAACTGGAGCAAGAACTGCAAATCTCAGTGCGACCGCTCAGTTGGCCTATCAACCAAGGCGCCCGCTTCAAGGGAGTTTATAATATCTACGAAAACAACCTCAACCTCTTCACGCCCGACAAGCAAAAGGTGACTGAGCATGTGGAGGTGGACATCAACTCCTCTGACCTCGAGACACATGTGGGCGACAAAGACGCAGCCAAGCTCCGCGAAGACCTCGAACTGATTGAAGGCGTATATCCAGAGTTTGACATCAACACCTATCTCAGCGCCGACGTTGCGCCTGTGTTCTTTGGCTCTGCGCTCAACAACTTCGGTGTTCAAGAATTGCTCGACTGCTTTGTGCAGATTGCCCCTTCGCCACGCCCCACTCAGGCATTGGAGCGTCTGGTAGAACCCGAAGAAAAGAAATTCACCGGTTTTATCTTTAAGATTACCGCCAACATCGACCCCAACCACCGCTCTTGTATTGCATTCTGCAAAGTCTGCAGCGGCAAGTTTGTAAGAAACGCCCCCTATCAACTGGTTCGCACCGGCAAAACAGCCCGATTCTCTTCGCCAACCCAGTTTATGGCCCAGCGCAAGAGCACAATCGACGAGGCGTGGCCAGGCGACATCGTTGGTTTGCCAGACAACCAGACTTTCAAAATTGGCGACACCCTGACTGAGGGTGAGCAGCTCCACTTCAAAGGCTTGCCAAGCTTCTCGCCAGAGCTGTTTAAATACATCGAGAATGCCGACCCAATGAAGACCAAACAGCTCAACAAGGGCATCGAGCAGCTCATGGACGAAGGTGTGGCTCAGCTCTTTGTCAATCAGTTTAACGGCCGCAAGATTATCGGCACCGTGGGCCAACTGCAGTTTGAAGTAATTCAGTATCGTCTTGAAAATGAATACAATGCAAAATGCCGCTGGGAGCCTATCAGCCTCTACAAAGCCTGCTGGATTGAAAGCGACGACGAAGCCGAACTCGAAAACTTCAAGAAGCGCAAATACCAATACATGGCCAAAGACCGCGACGGGCGCGACGTTTTTCTCGCCGACAGCGGATATGTGCTGCAAATGGCTCAACAGGATTTCAAAAACATAAGATTCCACTTCACCAATGAATACTAAATCGCCGCGCAACAGGGAATTTCCTTTTAGCAAGGAAGACATGGCCCGTGCCGTCGAGGTGCTCAAGCAAGGCGGCGTAATCCTCTACCCCACCGACACAATCTGGGGCTTGGGATGCGATGCCACCAACCCCAAGGCCGTAGAGCGCATCTACCAAATCAAGCAGCGCAGCGATTCCAAGGCACTCATCGTGCTGGCCAACACCGACGCTATGATCAACGACTATGTCAGTCAGGCTCCCGACGTAGCATGGGACGTAATCGAACTGGCCACCCGCCCCACCACAGTGATCTTTGACCACGGGCGTAATCTGGCGCCCAACCTCCTGGCTTCAGACGGCAGCATCGCCTTCCGCCTCAGCCGCGAGGCTTTCTCCAGCCAGCTCTGTTTCCACCTCAGAAAGCCCGTAGTCTCTACCTCTGCCAACATCAGCGGGCAACCAGCCCCTGCCACCTTTGCAGAAATCAGCCAGGACATTATCAGCCAGGTGGATTACGTAGTCGCATACCGCCAGGACGACACCACCCCTGCCTGCCCCTCAAGCATCATCAAGCTGGGCGCTGCCGGCGACGTAAAGATAATCAGATAATTACAGCATGAAAAACAGCATTCTACGAAATATAGCTTGGATCAATGCCCACCTCAGCAAAAAACAGCTCACCATCGTGATGAGTCTCGTGGTGGGCATACTCACTGCTATTGCGGCATTGATATTGAAAAACCTGATTGAGTTGATTCAATCTCTGCTTACCCACGGTTTCGACATCACCCACATCAACTGGCTATACCTCGTTTATCCAATAATCGGTGTGCTGATTACATCGCTATTTATTAAATATGGTGTAAGGGACGACATCGGCCACGGCGTCACCAAGATTCTGTTTGCCATCTCGCGCCGACAGGGCCAAATCAAGCCCCACAACTGCTGGTCGAGCATCATAGCCAGCAGCATCACCATTGGATTTGGTGGCTCTGTTGGAGCAGAGTCGCCGGTTGTGCTCACGGGTTCGGCCATCGGCTCTACCATTGGCAAAATTTTCAAGGTTGATCAAAAAACCTTGATGCTGTTGGTGGGCTGCGGCGCCGCAGGAGCCATTGCGGGCATCTTCAAGGCCCCGTTTGCCGGACTGCTGTTCACCCTCGAGGTACTGATGCTCGATTTGACCATGGCCTCGCTCGTGCCTCTGGTCGTTTCGTGCGTCACGGCCTCTATCATCACCTTTGCCATCAGCGGATTTGACTCTATGTTTACTTGCAGCGTCAAGGAGCAGTTCAGCATCTCCCATGTGCTGCCCGTCATTGTGCTGGGCATTGTGTGCGGTCTTATTTCGCTCTACTTCACCAAGGTAATGAGCGCCATCGAGTCGCTTTTCCGCAAGTTTAAGAGCATGTATGTCAAATGGATAGCCGGCGGCCTCGTGCTCAGCCTGCTGGTATTCCTGTTCCCTTCGCTTTATGGCGAGGGCTACTACAGCATCGACATCCTGCTCAACGGCGACGCCCAATCGCTGCTCAACAACTCCCCCTTCTACGGCACCGAATGGCTGCTTGTCATCCTGGGCTGTGTGATAGCCTTTAAGGTTGTGGCCACCACCGTGACCACCAGCGCCGGCGGCTGCGGCGGTTTGTTTGCGCCTTCGCTGTTTTTGGGCTGCATGATAGGATTTGTATTCTCCAGCCTGTGGAACATGTGGGGAGCCACAACGCCAGTGCCAGTCACGATATGCTGTCTGCTCGGCATGGCGGCAGTAATGGCCAGCATTATGCACGCTCCCCTTA
>JAZUHM010000409.1:0-3300 GCA_045641725.1 Bacteroidaceae bacterium
CCGGTCATGCCGGTGGTGAGATTGTCGGAGATGATGACGGTAATCGGAGTATTCTCGTTGATAGCGTCAAGCAGGCCGGTCATACCGCTGTGGGTGAAGGTGCTGTCGCCGATAACTGCGATTGAGGGGCGCAGACCTGCGTCGGCGGCACCCTTGGCCATGGTGATGCTGGCGCCCATATCGACACAGCTGGCCAGAGCCTTGAATGGAGGCAAAGCGCCCAGCGTATAACAGCCAATATCGCCAAACACGCGGGCATCGGGATACTCCTCTATAATCTTTACCAGCGCTCCATAGACATCGCGGTGGCCGCAGCCCTGACACAACTGCGGTGGGCGGGCGGCAAGATTCTTGGCGGGCTCAAAGGCTGGGCCTGCGGGCAGACCGAGTGCGCGAGCTACATTGTCGGGATTGAGTTCTCCGGTGCGGGGCAGGTCGCCGGTGAGACGGCCCTTGACCACATAGCCAGTGCCGAGCATCTTCTTAACGTCCTGTTCTACGACTGGCTGTCCGTCTTCTACCACAATAATGGCGTCGTTCTCCTGAGCGAGGGTCTTTATTGCGTTTTCGGGCAGAGGATACTGCGAGATCTTGAGGATATTGCCCTTGTCGCCAACGGCTTCCTTCACATAATTATAAGCGATACCGCACGCAATGATGCCGAGCTTGTCGCCGCCCTTCTCAATCTTGTTGAAAGCGGAAGTCTCGGCGGCCTCGAGCATGGCGGGCTGCTTGTTGATAAGGTCAACATAGCGCTTGCGGGCGATGCCTGGCAGCAGCACCCAGCGCTCGTTGCAGATATTGAGCGGATTCTGCTCGGCGGGGTCTTTAACCTCTACGGCGGCACGGCTGTGGGCCAAACGAGTCACCACGCGCAGCAATACGGGCACCTTGAGGGTCTCCGACATCTCAAAAGCAGCGGCCATCATATCGTAGGCCTCCTGCTGATTGCTTGGTTCAAAGACTGGAATGAGCGCAAAATTGGCATAGAAACGGCTGTCTTGCTCATTCTGGCTGGAGTGCATCGAGGGGTCGTCGGCTGCCAGCACCACCAAGCCACCGTTGACGCCGGTGATGGCACTATTGACAAAAGCATCGGCGCAAACATTCATGCCCACATGCTTCATGCAGACCAAGGCGCGCTTGCCTGCGTAACTCATACCAAGAGCTGCCTCCATGGCAGTCTTCTCGTTGGTGCTCCAGCGCGAGTGGATGCCGCGTTCTTGCGCCAGCTTGTCGTTCTGGATAAATTCTGTGATTTCGGTGCTTGGAGTGCCAGGGTAGGCATACACGCCGCTCAATCCGGCGTGGATGGCGCCCAATGCTATGGCCTCGTCACCGAGTAGGAGTTTTTTCATGTAATTATAGTTTTTTTGATGTTGTTTTACGTTGGTTGGGCCGGGCTCAGTCTCTGTCCTTGAGCACGGGGAATTTCTGACGGAAGGCTTCGAGGGCCTGCATGTCTATCTCTGTGGTTATCAGTTCCTCCTGGCCGCGCTGACATTCCTGAATGGTCTGGCCGTAGGGGTCTATCAGCGCTGTGCCGCCGCAATACTGGCAGGCGGGGTCGGTGCCCACGCGATTTACTCCCACCACATAGCACTGATTCTCAATAGCCCTGGCTCTGAGCAGTGTGCGCCAGGCCTCTACGCGCGGCGTGGGCCAACTGGCCACAAACAGGGCGCAGTCGTAGTCCTCGTGGTTGCGATTCCACAGCGGGAACCTCAGGTCGTAGCACACGCGCAGCAGGAATCTCACTCCTTTATACTCCACGATGGTGCTCTCCTGGCCCGCAGTGTAGCGATGGTGCTCGCCGCCGTAGGTAAAGAGGTGGTGCTTATCATAATAGGCCACCTCGCCAGAGGGCTTGACAAAATAAAAGCGGTTGCGAAAATCATTCGCCCCCACTTCAGTAGCCACACTGCCGGCTATGGCTGCACCGGTCTGCTGCGCCATCTCCTTCATCCAATTGAGCGAACGCTCGTCGCTCTCGGCTATTCCCTTAGGCTCGGTAGCAAAACCGGTGCTCCACATCTCGGGCAACACATAGATGTCGCTGCCCGAGTTTTCAGCAATGGCTTTGGCTGCGCGCGCAGCATTGGCCTCAGGGGTGGCCCAATCGATGTCCATCTGCAGGGCCGATATTTTGAGTCTGTTGGTTTCCATACCTTATTATATTATATAATGTCCTTGCAAATATAAACATTTTTTTATAATTGCGCCAAAAATCCAACAGTAATTGCACAAAAATTTGGCGCTGGCACAAAAAATATTGCAAAATCCCTCAACTCCGCACAAATCAGCAATCCGTCGGCGCCCTGCGCAACCACCCCACGAGGCTCTACGGCAGCCAAAATGCGCCCTTAGCCGCCCAAAATGCGCCCCAAAAACAACGAAGTGCGCAATAAATTCTGTTCACAGCGCTGTGAACGTTTGTTCACAGCGGTGTGAACTATTGTTCATAGCGCTGTGAACGATTGTTCACAGCGCTGTGAACAGAAATTAAGTCGCACTTAGATTTTTTAAGGCCGAAATCTGATGGTTTTACAGCGCACAATATTGTTTTGCCAAACGGGCGGATTTAGCCAATTCTGCCCTAAAAAAAGTTAATACCTCATTTTTAAGGCGCAAGAGATTTGCGATTTCACAAATTATTAGTAAATTTGCCTCATCAACAACTAATCAACATAACGAACAATAGACTATGGAACAGACTATATTGGCCATCAGTGGCAAACCAGGATTGTACCTCCTCGTAGCAAGAGGAGCATCTAGCATCATCGTAGAGAGCATCGACGAACAGAAGAAGCGCTTCAGTGCAGGTGCGCGCGACCGCATCACCTCGCTCAACGACGTGCTGATCTACACCGACGAAGACGACGTGAAGCTGATGGACGTGTTTGAGTCGATGAAGGCTCACGAAGACGGCAAGCCTGTAGATATGAACATCAAGAAGGCCAGCAAGGAAGAACTGAGCGACTATGTGGCCCAGGTGCTGCCAAACTACGACCGCGACCGCGTTTATCCCAACGACATGAAGAAACTCATCTCGTGGTACAACATACTCGTGACCAACGGCTACACCGACTTCGCCGACCCCGAAGAAGCCGAAGAAACTCCTGCTGAAGAGGCATAATCACCCCCTCACACATACATACCACAAGCCGGAAAAGCGGTTGAAAGGCGCCGAAATGTCTTGACATGACATTCAGACAGCCATTTCACCACGCTCTTCCGGCTTGTATGCGTAATTTCCACTGAGCCCAAACGCTGGCTTCGACTCAGTGGAAAAATACTGGG
>JAZUHM010000410.1:0-2144 GCA_045641725.1 Bacteroidaceae bacterium
TAAGTAAAGCACTGTTTATTATCTTTAAGCCAGTTACTTACGGTTCCCTCATTTTCTTGCATCAAGCCCTCTGCCACTGCCACATATCTACGGTCATATACCAGGCCTTTCCAATCGGCCTCAAAGAGCTGTTGCACCTCGCGGCTTTTGGCAAAAATCATCAATCCCGACGTGTCACGGTCAAGTCTGTGAACCAGGTGCGCATGGCAACGCTGATGGTTGGATTCAAAATATCGGTCCAATACATTTTTCAAGCAAAAAGCATGATGCGAAGTGGCCATCGACAGAATGCCCTCGCGCTTATCTATAACAACAAGATAGCGGTCTTCGTACACCAACGTGAGGTATCTGTTGGTCAGGCCCTGCCTTTGAGTAGAAGACGAGCCGATTTCTATCTTGTCACCCGGTTTTACGACAAAGTTAAATTGCGTGACAGCCTGGCCATTCACAAGTATGCGGCCCTGCTGAAGGAGCTGCTTGATTTTTGAACGGCTCATATCACGTTGCCACTCAATAAGAGTTGGCAAAAGTTGGTTCTCTACAGTTGCTATCATCTATAACAAATATTAAATTGTCTGCAAAAATAATAAATAATTGCCAATTATTAAAGAAATTATCACAATTGCGCCCCGATTATTGGAAATACGGATATTTTTTGGTAACTTTGCAGAAATTATTATTAATAATGTATAAAATGAGAAAGGTTATTACATATATCTTGTGGAGCATCACTGGCTTATTTATCGTAGGCGGCACACTTTTCTTTGTGTCAATATGGAACGGATGGATTGGCGGAGAGATGTTGCCGGTAGAAGAATTAGAGAATCAGAAATTCAAATATGCCTCACAAATAGTGTCGTACGACGGAGAGCTGTTAGGCACATGGTCGTATAGCGAAAATCGCATGTTTGCAGGCCAAGACGAAATTGCGCCATGCGTTTACCAGGCCTTGATTGCCACAGAAGACAAGAGATTCTATGACCATTCGGGCATAGATTTGCGTTCGCTCATGAGAGCTATTGTAAAGCGCGGCATTCTTGGCCAGCAGCAAGCCGGCGGTGGCAGTACCATCACCCAGCAATTGGCCAAGCAACTTTACACCAAAGTGGCAGACAACAGCACTGAGCGTGTGATGCAAAAAGCTGTAGAATGGGTTCTGGCCCTTAAGATTGAGCACTATTATGCCAAAGACGAGATTTTAAATTTGTATCTTAATTATTTCGATTTTCTACACAGCGCAGTGGGCATCAGAAGCGCAGCCAAGGTATATTTCAACAAAGAAGCTTCGGAGTTGAACGTACCCGAGGCCGCAATGCTGGTAGGCATGTGTAAAAACCCATCATATTATAATCCAATCTCACACCCTGAGCGCTCAATGGAGAGGCGCAACACTGTGCTCGAACTCATGAAGGAGCAGGGCTATATCACTGAAGCTGAAGCCGAAGCGTATAAAAAGCAAGACTTAGGTCTGAATTACCATGTCGTTTCGCACAACGAAGGCATCGCCACATATTTCAGAGAGTATTTGCGCCAGATCATGATGGCCGACGAACCTCAGAGAAGCAACTTCAGTTCAGAAATGGAATACGAAGACGCCCGCAATGAATGGAACAATAATCCACTCTACGGCTGGTGTCACAAAAATTTCAAGAACGACGGAACTCCTTACAACATTTATACCGACGGATTAAAGATTTATACCACAATAGATTCTCGAATGCAGCGCTATGCCGAACAAGCCGTAAAAGACCACCTGGGCGGCTACCTGCAGCGCGAGTTCAACAGAGAGAAACGAGGTACCGCCAATTACCCATACGCTGCGGATGTAGATGCGTCAAGTCGCAAACGCTGGATAGAAAGCGCCATGAAACAAAGCGACCGCTATAGAGCGCTCAAGGCAGAAGGCAAGTCTGACGACGAAATCAAAAGAAATTTCAACACACGCACACAAATGACCATATTTACATACCATGGCGATGTTGACACGACGATGACACCTATAGACTCAATTCTCTACCACAAGAGCTTCTTGCAGGCCGGCGTCATGTCGATGGACCCAAGCAACGGTTATGTCAAGGCCTATGTGGGCGGCATCGACCTCACCCATTTCAAATACGACATGTGCTCTAAAGCCCACAGGCAGG
>JAZUHM010000411.1:0-15059 GCA_045641725.1 Bacteroidaceae bacterium
ACCATCTTCTTTGCCATATAAAACATAGTCTATGACGGCGCGATTCAGTTCATCCTTCGAGCTGAATATGCGCTGTCGTTTTTTGTTTACATAGGTGGCCGTAACTTTCGAGCCGTGCTCGTGGCCGAGACAGTCGGAGACCATGTCGAACGAGGCACCTATTTCGTAGGCTATAGAGGCCCATGAGTGGCGCATCCAGTACATAGTGACCGGCGGGAGTCCCATCTGCTTTGCTATCTTTTTCAGGGCGGTATTTGTCGATTTTGATAGGCTCTTGTAGCTCTTGCGATTTTCGCACATAGAGAGCAGCTTTTCCGTTCCCCGGTACTTTTCAATGATGGCAGCAGCCTCCGGTTCTACTTTGATATTATATCCCTTGTGAGTTTTTGCTCGCCGGTATATAATCCTTCCGCCGTGGTATTCTTCCGGAATAGCCTCGAAAAGATCCACCGGATTGATGCCGATGGTAAAAAAGATGAGCTTTGCGATGTCAACGTATTTAACAGCGTAGTCCAGCGGCTTTGAGTGGTGCTTATTGTTTCGCTCCGTCGGCGGCTGGTAGGCGAACAGCTTACGGATCTCCTCGACCTCGAGGTCTCTGTGGATAGTCTCCTCGGTTCTGATCTTAAAGCCCTTACGTCGGAACGGGTACCAATCTGTCAGGCCTTCATCGAGGGCGTAGTTAAATGCAGCCTTAATGTTTCGGTAATGGATAGCCCGAGCGTTGACAGATGGCGATTGCGGAGCGAGGTGCTGATCGAAGCCCTCGAGCCATCGGCGGGTAATATCCTCGAACGTGAGCTCGCTCTGATCGTACTCGCGTATGCGTTTAAGCGTAATATCGTATAATTCACGCGTGCGCTCGTTATCGTGCGTGCGTGCAAACTCTACGAATACATCCTCAAAGAGCACCTTCTTCTGCTCCTGCTCCATCCGGAAGACAGCCGCCACTATCTTCTCCTTTAGGTCGGCAGCCCGGAGGTTCCGGGTCGGCTCCGTTTCCTGAATACGCATCAGCTCGAGGCGAGCCTTTGAAAGAATGCCGGTCAGGTAGGCATCCAGTTCACGCCTCCGCGGATTAGCGGCGGTCACGTGCTCACCATCCCACTCTTTCGCCTCCAGCTGGAGCGGTAAGGAGTGCCGGGCACTATCTCCGGGGCCATTGGTCACGCGCAGGCACATGGTACCCGAGTCCGGGCGTCTATATATTGATACTTTTGCCATCGTACAACTATCGTACAACTTTTATGCTATATTATGCCAGTTTTTGCTCATCAATGCCATCAGAGGAGCGGAATATAAGCAAAGCGCGAATATAAGCATTTACTGACTTATACCCGCGCTTTTGCTCGTTGTCGGGATTACTGGACTCGAACCAGCGACCTCGCGCCCCCCAGACGTGCCCAGTAACAAGATAAGTCTATAAATATCAAATACTTACAAAACGAGCAAAAACGAGCGTACAACTTCCGTACACCTTTTGGCCATTTATTGGCCGATTTTCTGGATCAGAGCGAGCATGATGCGCTCGTGAGATTCACGCTCTTTCGCAAGCTCATCAGTCAGAGTCTTTACGATCTCAGAGATCTCCGTGCTTTTCGGCTCATCGGTTCCGTCCGGTG
Source organism: Bacteroidaceae bacterium (assembly GCA_045641725.1). GTDB lineage: Bacteria > Bacteroidota > Bacteroidia > Bacteroidales > Bacteroidaceae > UBA6382. Next base: position 1,623 of record JAZUHM010000411.1, read on the forward strand.
TGCCGAAATTTTTTTGCACGTTGTCGTGCGCATCACCGGAGTTATCCATGCTGACAATAATCGGATTAACAGCAGCCTCCGCTCTTGCGATCAATTTGTCGGTTGCATACCTCTCCTCTCCGTTCATTGCGCTCGAGAGCGTCTGACGGCTTACTCCGATAAGCTCTGCAAACTCGCCTTTTGACACGCAGAGCTTTTTTCGGCATGCAAGAGTGTAGAGATCCAAGAGCTTTTCCTTGTTCGTTGTTGCATTCATTTTTTCAGATTTTTACGGTAAAATATGACATAATTTTACAAAATGTAGTATAATTTCACAAAAAAGCAAGATTTTTCAACTTTTTTCGTATAAATATTTGGTGGTGTCAGATATTTTTCGTAATTTTGCACCGTCGAAAATGTCAGCACAAAAGTATATAAAATAATTCATATATCCAAATAATCATGAAAAAAATTCGTATTATCCTCGCGATTTTGTCGTTTTTAGTCGCATTTTGTATTATTGCAGCCACTATTCTGCAATGGCGCCAGATGGATTGCAGTTTCGTATCTTGTCTTATGGCTGTCGTATTTTACGGCGGCGCTACCTTCGCCCTCTGGTTCGCAGTTGACGATGCAATCAAGCAGTATCACCACTAAAATATACAATCATGGCAACAAAAAGAGTATCTTGGAAATTCTTCCTCGGTTATGGTATTAAGCATGTAAGCGAGAGCGATGTTTGGACGATTCACGACATGCCGAGCTTTGAGTACGTTGCATGCGCTCATTCGTTGATAGATGCACGTAAAAAGATATTTCGGGAGTTACCATTGAAAAGATGAGGCTGGCCATCTTGGCACAGTCATGGATAAAAAGGCTACTAATAATCACTAATCAAGCTCCCGGGGCTGGCCTCCTATCGGCTCGGATCGAGCGGCCCCAATGCCACGCCCCGGTCGCTATTAAAAACAATCACATATGCAAAAATTTATTCTACAAGATCAGACGCAAGAGCAGCGTGACGCGCTTATGGCCGCGTCGAAGCGCACGGAGAAAATTACCTACAAGCGTAATTTGACGGAGGCCGAAATCGACAATGAATCGAAGAAGCTGGCCTCGGAAGTGAAGATCCTCGCCTCTCAAGAGGAGGAGAAAAAAGAGGTGATGCGCAGCTACAAAGAGAGGATCGACGGCACTCGTTCACGGATGGAGGCTATCAGTAAGACGCTACTTGACGGCACTAAAGAGGTAACGGAAACATGCTTTAAAGTGCTCAATGTTGAAGCGAAAGAGGTAGGCTTCTACAACCGCTCCGGCGAGCTGGTGAAGGTTCGTCACATGATTGACGACGACCTCCAGATGGATTTGTTCGACAACAATTCCCAACAAGCCCCGGCAGCAGAGCTCCCCTCGCACATTGATGATGCGGAAGCGGAAGAGGTGAACGAGCTCCCGGAACATGTGGACGACGACGAAGCCCAGACGGCTTACGACGAAGAAGCGTACTACCAATCAAACAACGACTAAAATATACTATTATGAATTTCGTAAAAGCAACAGAGGTCAAGCCAAAAATGACCTTTTCTTTCCTGATTTATGGCCCGACCGGTATCGGTAAGACAACAGCAGCCCTCAGCTCTCCGAAGCCGGTAGCTCTTGTAGACTTTGACGGCGGTATTACCCGCGTAGATGCATGCTTCACTCCCGGCGCTATGATTGCCCAGATCGATAAATGGGAGGGCTACGTGTCGATGGTTCAGACTCTCGCTGGCGTTCCTGCTGCAACGGTTATTATTGACACCGTAGGCAAAGAGCTCGATATGATCCAGTCTTACGTTCTCTGCCAGCCCAAGTACGCCGAAAAAAAACTCACCAAGCCCAGCTTGCAGGCATACGGCGACATCGGCGTAGAGTTTAAGGGCTTTAATCGTGGCCTCAAAACCTCCGGTAAAAATGTAGGGTACAGCGCTCAGGAGGTAGAGACGACGGTCAAAAACACGAAGGGCGAGGACATCAGATACCACCAGCCTGCATGCGGTTCGGACAAAAACAAGACGGAGATCTTGCAGGATCTCGACCTCGTTGGCCGTATGTTCATGGAGGGCGACCGTACCTTTATCACGTTCGACCCGAGCGAGAGCCACTACGCAAAAAACACATGCGGACTACCGCATATTATCGAGGTTCCCCGCTGCGCATCGGAAGATCAGAACATTCTGTTCACGTGGATTCACCAGCTCTATACAGAGCAGCAGGAGAAGAATCTCAACATGGCACCGTATTACGCTCAGCTCAGCGAGCTCACCGGTCTTGTCTCTCGCATCGAAGACAAAGAGAAGGCCAACAAGTTCGTCAGCTACGCCAAGACGGTAGACTGGAAGCTCGACGCTAAGGCTAAGGTAATGGCAGCTTTTCAAGAGCGCGTAACGAAGCTGGGACTCACGTTTAACAATCAATCGGGCCTTTATGAATAAGTACCGCTTTTCTCCGTCGGCGCTCGATAAGTTCCAGAAGCTGCTCGATTCGGAGGCGTACTTTGAGAGCGATTTCAACAATACCGACGCCGGTCCGAAGCAGAGCCTCGAGGAGATCCGGGCGGAGCGTGAGCAGGAATTGCTCGACGCTGTAAACAAGATCCTCCAGCCTCCAACGGAAGCGGCCAGCATAGGCACGGCGTTTAACGAGTGCGTCGATCAGGTGATCAAATGGAAATATCTCGAGACTCCTCTCGAGGAGATTTACGACCACTCCGGTAAGGTTGACGTAACAAAGGTAACAGACGAAACGATGAGCGCCACGTGCGACGGTTTTTCTTTCGTCTTCGACCGCCAGCTTGTTGACACCGTGGCCGAGCGCCTCCAGATGGGAACGATGCAGCTGCATTGCATGGCATGGCTCCAGATCGACAACGACCATCAGGTGCTGCTGCATGGCTATCCGGATTACATCCTCCCGCACAACGTTACCGACCTCAAAACGACGGAGTCGTACAAGTTCGGAAAGTACGAGCGCTACTGGCAGAGATACGTTTATCCGTACATCCTGCAACAGAGCGGCATGATGCGAGAGTGTCAGTACTTTGAGTTTTTGGCCGTAGAGTTCAAGCTAAACAAGGAGACCGGCATCCTATCCGGAGAGATAGCCACGGAGCAGTATACCGACTCGAGCGTAGGGGTATGCGAAGAAAAACTCCGCTGGATCTGCAGCGCATTTATCGACTGGCTCGAAAATCACAAAGCGCTTATTTTTGAAACCAAAATTTTTTGTAAGTAGTTATGGAAATACAAGGTAAAATCATTGCAATTCTCCCGATTCAGGGCGGAACAAGCGCCACGACCGGCAAGAGCTGGCAGGTGGAGACATTCGTAATCGAAACGCTCGAGAGCTATCCTCGCAAGGTTGCAATCGAGATCTTCGGAGAGCAGCGTATCAAAGACAACCCGATAGCTATCGATCAGGTCGTGACCGTATCTTTCGACCTCGAGAGTCGCGAGTTTAGCGGCCGCTGGTACACCAGCGCACGAGCATGGAAGATCGAGCAGGGAGCGGCTCAGACAGCAGCTCAGCAGGCAGCTCAGCCGATGGCTGCAGCAGTACCGGCGGCAGTTCCACAAGCCCCAGCCGATCCACAAGCTCCTCAGCAGGCTGTTATCTATCCGGACAGAGTACCAGAACAGCCATCAGCTCCAGCACCATCAGCCCCGGCTAACGACCCAATCGCAGCAGCTCAGCCAGCAGCTCCTGCAGGTGGCGGTCTGCCGTTCTGATCAATAAATATGCACCCGCTAACGGCTTGCGTGAAAGCCGGAAGTTTTCCCATGAATTGTTACTATATAGGCGGAAGCGGTGCCCGCGTCAAAGAGAGCGTAAGCATTTGGGCTACGGAGGTTCGATTCCTCTACGCTCTCCAAACGAACCCGCTAACTACTGGCGTGATAGTAGGTCGGAAGGATTAAATGGTAAGAAGGGGGCGCGGTTCACCCCTACATGGATGCAAGACGCGATAAAATTAGGCGCGTGGCTACGCAAGTAAGTTTCCGCCCTAACCTCGGAGAGTTACCGAGGGCATCCGCAACAAAAACACAAAAAACAACAATATGACAGTACAAGAAATTACAGAGATCGCAAAGAGCGAAATGGAGCGTGACGGGGCTCTCTCGAAGGGCATGCGCGTGGCTATTCTGGAGAAGGTAAAGGAGGGCGAGAGCTTCGCCGTAGAGGCATCTTATTTTGACAGCGTGCGAATCGGCGCAGAGCTTCGCCGCTCCTCTCAGGGCCAGCGTATGCGGACAAAAACCATCGTACAAGGAAAGCGCTGCTCTCTCGTATTTAACTCGAACAAATGACAATCAACTGCCCGGACATATCAGATAAAGCCCGCCTCTCTACAGCTCAGGCTGCAAGAGTGCTCGAGGTAGACGTTCGCACTCTCAAAAAGTACGCCGCTCTCCTCTGCATCAGCCGCCATGAGCGTGCCGTCGGAGGGCTGTTTTTTGAGGGCCGGGATATTAAGAGGATTTGGATCCGCTTAGCATGACGAACTTTGAAAACATAATAGAGCTGGCCGAACAATCAGCAGAGCAGAAAGCGAAAGAGCCGATGGATCTCTCCGGCATATTCGTCGACTACACGCAGGATATTCCGCGCCCGGTGGCCGTGATCGCCGACCCGACGAATACGGATCGCATCGTCGTAAGCGAGGAGAATCTCTTTGTGATTGCCGGAGAGGCTAAGTCCCGCAAATCGTTCGCCGCCTCTCTTCTGATCATCGACTTTTTCCACCAGCACCCGGACCGCTCTGCGATTTTGATAGATACCGAGCAAGCTAAATGGAACGTCATAAACGTGGCCAGAAGAATATGCAGAGGCATGGGCTGGGACTACGGGTGGGCGCTCCAATCGAAGAAGCTGCAGGTGGCGCATTTGCGACCGTTTCCGAAAAAAAAACGTAAGGAGATAGCTCAGGCGATTATATTGCAAGAGCAGCCGTATCTCTGCATCATAGACGGCGCTCGAGATCTCGTGACATCCGTAAACGACGACACCGAATGCTCGGAGCTTGTAGACGACATGTGCAAGTGGTCAGAGGATGGCCATTGTGCGATAGGTACGATCATCCACACGAACAAGGACGGCGAGACGGTCAGAGGGCACCTCGGAGCGGAGCTTATCAATAAGGCAGAGACGACGCTTTTCTGCAAGAAAGACGGAGACCGCACGAAGATCTCGAGCCGATACGCCCGCAACATTGATATTGACTCGTTCTGGTTCGCCATCGGTAAGGACGGAGTGCCATATCGCGACAGCGTGACGGAGACGAAAAAATTAGAGCTGAAATGCGGAACGGCTAAAGAGACGGAAGCCCTGAACAAGCTCCCCATGAAGGAAATGAGCAAGGCTCAATGGCTCGCCGAGATACGAGTGCAGGCCGGCATGATTACGCTGCCTACGGCGGAGAAATATTTCCGCGACTACGTGGACGGCGGATTCCTGAGAAAATGCTCGAGAGACGGAGAGTTCTACGGACATTTCGGACTATACGATGCGGAGCCCGAGCAAAAACCGGCAGCCCCGGAAGATCCGGAGCTACCAATCGACAACACACAAGACCCATTTTGATTTATGTATAGCTTACAGAGATACACCGGGCGCTCGACTAAACACACCTGCCCGAACTGCAATCGCCACGGCTGCTTCGTCTACTACGTAAAGGAGGACGGAACGGCGCTCGATCCGAGAGTCGGAAGATGCGATCACCAGAGCTCATGCGGGTACCACTACAAGCCTCGTGACTTTTTCACAGATCATCCGGGGCTCGAGGTTCCAGACGACTGGAAAGCACCGGCTCCGATAGTAGAGAAGAGTTTTTGGACTATTGACAAGAGCGAGGTTCGGAGGTTCAGGCACGACGAGAGCACGCTGCTGCTCTATCTGATGGCCGTATTCAATCCGGACAGAGTGCGGGAGGTTGCAGCCATGTATCAGCTCGGTGCCGTGGCCACCGGCGCGACAGTCTTTTGGCAGATCGACGAAAAAGGTCGAGCTCGTACCGGTAAGGTGATGGCCTACGGATCCGACGGCCACCGGATAAAGGATCCGGGCTACGATCGAGTGAACTGGATGCACAGCCTGCTGATGCGTGACGGACTACTCTCGAAGGATTTCGAGATTACGCAATGCCTCTTCGGCGCTCACCTTTTGACGGTATACCCGGACGCTCCGGTCGTACTGGTGGAAAGCGAGAAAACAGCCGTTATTTGCGCCATCTCAGACCCTACTCGGGTATACGTGGCAACCGGCGGTAAATATGGCCTCACGGGCGATAAAATGGCCGCTCTCAAAGGTCGCCGGGTGACTGTTATACCAGACGCTGACGCTATGGACGAGTGGCGGGAGAAGGTTGCAGATCTGCAAAAGTTCTATGACATAAAGGTCGGGGATCCCGGCTATACAGAAGACGATATTATTAACAAGCGAGACATCGCAGATTTAATTTTGAAATGATGGAAAAACTTACAAGTATTGATCAACTCACTACTGGCGTTATGTTGTATATATTCAACGACGGCGGCATGAGGGGTTACGAGTTTCTCTGCGTACACCCCAAAAACGATAATTATATAATCGCGCTTGACGACATAGAGCGAGAAGGAAAAAAGTTATATATCCCGTATCTTCTCGGCGAGGCGGTAAAATCTCCAGACGCCATTTATTTCGGTGAGTATGACAGAACAGTGTACATCGAATATAAGGTAGCGTATCACAAGGAGATGGCTAATAGATACGAAAAACTTTTACTCAAAAGCAGCAAAAAAAACATGATAACACAAGAAAAAACAATCGAGCTGGCGTGCGACGCTTTCTGCTCGCACCATTGTAGACCATACGGCTATATGCACCACGGTAACGTATGCCTAACGTGCCCGGCTCGTGACCATTTCGAGGGCACTCTTATTGACATGATCAAAGAAGAGGAGGCGAGAGTATGAGGATAATATCGACTACACAAGGGAATCGTACAGTATCAGCAATCGACGTTGAGAAGGTATCTCTTGTATGTATTGAAGGCAACAGAGTGACAGCTATAGTAGACGGACAATCCTTTACTTTTAACCACCCAACTGTAGTGAGTGCGGAAAAGTTTTTCGATTGCATCTACAAGGCACTTTGCGATATTCAGAGTAAGGAGGCGAAATAATATGCACGAAGATACTAATCCGTGGGCAGCATATTTCGCAGCTCAGAAAGTCAAAGACGAAGAGGCCCGGAAGAAGGCAGTATCGAAAGCAGCAAAAACTCGCGAGTACAAGCTGGCGAAGCCGAAAGCCATCACGGATCTGGAGGCTGCATGGTTCAAGAGCTCCGGGAAGCGAGTCGTATGGGACGACAGAACGGCCAACGGCCTCACCCAGTTCGCTCTCGATTATCTCCAGTTCCACGGCTACTACGCCGCTCGAATCAATACTGGAGGCACGGCTATGGGAGCCACCGGGGCCGGCGGCAAAGAGGTGCTCAAATGGGCTACATCGAAGAGCACGAAAGGCGTAGCCGATATTATCGCCTGCATCCGAGGTCGCTTCTGTCAGTTTGAGATCAAGGCAGGAAAGGATCGACCACGAGCTGACCAGCTGCAACAGCAGCAGCTAACGGAGGCTGCCGGAGGCGTCTATATGTTTATACATAGCTCCACGGAGCTCGTGGAGGCAGTAGAATCAATCAAAAACCAATAATATACAACAATGAAAAAAACAAAACAGCAAGAACAAGAAGAGCAGCTCTCTCGCACAGCTGCTATGGTATTCACGTTAGCAAGAGCTTTCAACCTCTGGAACCAGCGCATGGAGTCTATTTCAAAACAGATGAGGCTGGTTCACACTCAGGAATCGAAGATGGCGCTCTCTACCATCTTAGACGGAACGAAGAAGATCGAGACCGGCCTCCGGCATTTTGAAAACTGGGCACTCGACGCCGGAGTTACAGAGAGCGGCCACAGCGGAGACGCTGTCGCTCTCGACGCATACCTTACAGATGGCGCGTGGCTCGCATATCTCGCCGGTGCGACGTTCAACGCGACAAGATACGACAATATGATCCGGCTCACAATTGAGAGCCTCTGCAAGAATAAAACGACCGGTAAGCCACTCATAGATTGGGACGTATTGAGCAGCCTAAGACCGCAGTAATACGCTCACAAAAAGAATAAATTAGTATGATACCGGCACACGAAGAATACGAAGGTCTCCGGATTATCTACTCAGCCGTCCGGAGGTCGAAGCAAACAAAAGAAGAGAAGCGGCTGGCTGATATGGGGCTCTTCTCTTGCAGAATATAATCACATGGCAAATATCTGGGACAACTCGCAGCAGAGTGCTGCAACACAGAATCGCAAGTATTCAACAGACCGGCATGCTCGATACGTTCGCAAGCGCTACCACTCCGACGAAGCCTTCCGGGAGAAGCAGCTCGAGCATGGTCGCAATTACCGTAGAGAGCATCCTCAAAAAACAATACGCTCGCAGATCATTGATGCAGCTTGGGAATGGATAAAGGAGGCCTCGAGCAAGTTCCCCATCCAATCCGAAGAGCTCCCAATCCTCGAGCAATCATTCCGTAAATATATAAAAGACTATGAGCAAACTTTACGACATCCTCGACAGCCTCAGAGCTGAGCCCGGAACTTTCTGCGATCTGATGAATCGTGACGTAACCAACTATACGAGCGAGTGGGCTGTCGATCAGTATCTGCAGATCCTCGTGACTATGGATTACGTCCACGCCTACAAAAACGGCAAATATCGATGCACGGCCGCCGGTCGTGAAATCCTCAAAGAAAAAGGCTACAAATGCGGATAAAACGAATAAAGGCGCTGCTCTTCTCCTGCGGATCCGATGCCTTCTACTGGTGCGACAATAACTGCCGACTCTGCTGGAAAGGCAACAGTTACCGCTCCGATGGATGGCCACGAGCTATATGCGGTGTCTGTTCTGACATCATGATCCAATGGATAGCCGGGGAGGATCACAAGCCGACGGAAAGATCCGTCGAATATGTAAAACATAACCGGTGACCCGGATTTCAGGACCACCGGCCGAAAGCAAAAACTCACCGCCCGCTCATCGGGCAACTAACAATAAATTTTTGACACTATGACACAACAAGAGTATGACGCTCGCATGACCGAGCTCAACAATCAGATGCAGGCAGAGCTTGCACCAATCCACGAGCAGATGAACGAAAACCACCGTCAGAAGTTCCAGATCCGTCATCAACAGAACCTGCTACTGCTCCAGATCCACGAACTTGGTAGCCAGTTCTACCTCCTCTGCTCTCAGGCGAGGGCTATCAAAGACAAGTATAATAAGCTGAAACAAGAGGTATACCTCGAAAGACCTGAGATAAGCCATGACAGTCAGCTTTGACAATGACGACATCCGGCAGCTTGCTCGCGCCATCGGCGAGCAGCTGCAAGGATGCACCGGAGCTCCCGATGAAACATGGCACCCGTCGTCTGAGGTTCCGGAGAAGGGGCTCTACATCATCTGCACGGACAAAGGTGCGGTCTATTTCTCCAGTACAGACGGAAAGAAATGGGATAAGCATGTCAGCTACTGGATGCGCATACCCAAGCCCCCGGTACAAGTTACACACATAGCATAATTTTAGAATCATGACAGAAGAAAAAATAAAAAAAGCATCTGAGCTCAAAAATGAATGATCAATTGCAGAAAGTATGAGCTCAAAGAACTCAGAGATATTATATACCCGAATACCGTTATAGTGAAAGACACAGTAAACGGCGGGAAGGTCAGCATTGACAAATGTCGCCTTTACGCTACGGATATACGTAATTATCTCATCGAACAGATCGAAGAGGAAATCAAGAAGCTCGAGCAGGAATTTGCAGAGCTCTGACAGCACCGGAGAGACCCGAAAAAATCGGGCCTCTCTTTTATTATACCTGCAAGCTGTCAAATCTGGCTTTGAATCGGACAGCCTCCCAGAGGTATGCGATCCCCTTCTCTCTTGCTATCGCTTCTACATCTTCCGGCACTACCCATGTGTGGCGCGTGCCTTCCGTTTTTGGGCGACCTGCTCCCTCTCGGAACCCGCCGCGATTATCCTTCTGTGCTGCCATGAATCACTCCTCCTCTACGCTTACCATGTAGCAATAATAATCTGTATCAGCTTCTGGATCTGATACGATCTCTTCGATCACAATGCGAATCGGGGTATCGTCGCAATGTAGCGTAATGTGCGAATACTGCGAATCGCCGCTGTGAGCTGGCTGGCGATCCTCGCCGAATATCTCAGCAAAAAATGCCTCTGCATCGTCGTAGCTCTCCACTACGTGGCCACCAGTCAGACCCTCTACTGCATTCTTGATTGATTCTCTCACCTCTTCTACATTCTTGCAATTCTCGAAGAGCTCTACATCCTTAATAATTGTTGCCATAATTGTAATTTTTATTTGTTAATTTTTTATTTCTGATATTCACGAGTACCATCGGCATTGAGGTGGTAGTATCTGATGCCAGCCTTTACCGTAGCGCTACCCTTTACTACCTCCATTTTGTCGTAGTAATTATTCTCACGAACGCGAGCGATCTCTTCGGCATTCTCAGCAGCCCAAGCGGCGGCTGCCTTAGCCTGCTCACGGCGAGCCTTTGCTGCCTCTGCCTTTGCTGCTTTTGCCTTTGCCTCTGCCTCAGCTACGAGAGCCTTTTGAGCTTCATTTGCGGTACCACGCTTTACTGCTATCTTTGCTACTGCGAGAGCATGAGCTGCTTGATTCATTCTAACCATCATCATAATTGTAAGTATTTTTTTTGTTTGACGCTGCAAAATTACTACAAAAAATTGATATGTGCAAATAAAATCATAATAAAATGATAATAAATTCAAAAATGTAATGTGAAGATTGCAAAATAACACAAAATCCGGCCTTTTTTTAAAAATACCTCTATAAATACGCAAAAAAACGCAACCTGCACAGCCCCCCGCACAAAAAAATTTTTATCTCTCTATAGAGAGAAAAATTTTTGTGTGTGGGGGTATATAGATGCGGTATTAAGCGTATATGACTACGTATTTCGTATTATTTCGTATTTTTAAGCTCGAAAATTTGCATATTACGAAATTTTGTCGTACCTTTGCAGCGCAACGGCTGCAAAATGAGCCGCTTTTCCTTTATCGTGGTTACTCTACACGCACACGCATTATGAAAGCCTCAGACCCAAGAAAAAAGCCCCGTAAGAACAACGCCCCGAAGACCCCGGAGGCGGCTGCTCGTAAGCGCGCGCACCAGTTCGGCCAGCCCGGAGGGAATAAGCCCGGCACTCAGGCCACAGCTGTTGCGCAGCGTGATTTCTACCGCTGGGTCGAATGCGAGGCGACAGAGGCGGAGCTGAGGGCTTACATGGAGGATGAGAGCAAGCCGTATATCCGCCGCAAGTTCATCCAGTCGATGGTGAAGGCCGCGAAGGTAGAGGATCACTTCGCTTTGACAAATCAGGTTCACGGCGCGCCGAAGCAGCCGATCGAGATTCAGGACCTCCCGAAGATCGAGTGCAAGGTATTCGGCGACGATTGACATACGACGGCAATACGAGCGAATATACAGCCATAAAAATCAATGTTGGGAAGATTGATAGTTTGCAAATCTAAGGGTCGCGGTTCCTCGTTCAACGTTCCTCGTTCCGCCCCGACCGTCTACTTTTTGTGGGTTTATTGGAATGATTCGGCCACCGCTCCGCAGAGATTGCGTGGCGGTGGTATTTGTAAATTACAGCCTATGAGCATCAAATTTGATAAGCGGAACTACCGCAAACATGACAGTCGGAATAAGCAGCTGATCCGGAAGAGCCTCGAAGAGTGCGGAGCGGGTCGCTCAGTATTGATCGATGCCGACGACAGTCTGATAGCCGGCAACGGAGTTTACGAGCAGGCTCAGAAGCTCGGAATACCGGTTCAGGTCGTAGAGACTGACGGAAGCAGCCTCGTGGTCGTGAAGCGCACGGATCTGCATGCAGACGACGAGCGACGCAAGAAGCTGGCCTTTGCAGACAATGCCACCGGAGATACATCAGAGTGGGACGTGGAGGCTATCAGATGCGATCTCTCGGACTCCATCGTAAAGGATTGGGGCGTTAGCCTCCCGGAGATCACCATGCCGGGAGAAGAGCACGATGAGCAAAAACCAGAAGATCCAAAGGCACGCGCGAAAGGTCGTAATCTGCATTGGGGGAAGAGCAGAGGTGACAAAGACGTAGCCCGGTGCAATCTGGTAGAGAAGCCTCAGATACATTTCCGCGGAGCTGGTGCCTACTTGGCCAGCTTCCACCGTTCTGCTGAGGGCGTGCCATTGACAGAGATAAAAGCCCCGGAGCAGGTGGAGCTCTTTGCCGATATGGCCGTAAAGCTGATCAGAGGGCTTGTAGGAGCAAAGCATGTAGACGATATGTGCATCATTACTACGCCACGGCGTAGGCATACGGATTGGAATTTCGCAGATGAGATCTGCAAGCTCATCAGCAGCAAGACCGGCATCCATTACGAGCCCGACGTGGTCACGTGCAAGAATCGCAGGCGGATAGATCCTACCTTCGAGGTACAAAAAAAGCCGTCGCAGAAGACGCTAATCCTCTACGACGACATAGTGACTACCGGCGCGACTCTTTGCGCCATGCAGGAGCTATTTGCTGACTATAATCTGGTGACGGTAATCGGCATCTGCAATCTTACAACCTGACGACCTGCACCTGCTTCCCTGCCTGCTGAGCTATGCGGATCGTGTACGCCGTGCCCCGGCTCTGGCCATCCCAGAAGGCGAGCACCATATCCGCCGCCTCTACTATCAGGTGATTACGCTTAAGCGGCGCACCTTTGCCGTATTTGGCATAGTCGGGCAAAAACTCTACAAGCTGCAGGCCGTGGCTACGAGCGTAGGCTGCTGCTATACTGTCAACACCTCGAGCACCTCCGGAAACGATAGTATCGACATCAGAGGGCAGATAATTTGATAAATCGAGGGACGTAATCCCTCTGGAACCAATAATAGCTACTTTCATGGGAAAATAAAATTTTCTGCAAAGATACAACATTATTTGCATATATGCAAATAAAATACGAAAAAAAAATAAAATAGTAACATTTTATGCCGCGAACGGACCAAAAAACATACATGATCGAGCAGATCAACAAGTCGATGGCCAGCTACATAGCTGACCGTCGGCGTGCCGGCAAGTTCACCTTTGCATTTGAGGGTGGCCGTCGCTCCGGAAAGACGATTTGCATCTGTCAGTTCCTGATCCTCCGGGCATACAACAACGGCGAGATTGTCAACGTGGCCAGCATGACGGAGGATCAGGGGCGTAACGGCGTTTTCGCGGACATGCTGCGCATCATTGACGACTGCCCCACTCTATCCACGTTTGCAGAGAGTACCGGCAGCCCGATGG
>JAZUHM010000412.1:0-3511 GCA_045641725.1 Bacteroidaceae bacterium
TTATTACTTCTTGATGTAGATCTTGCGTGCTGCAGAATTCTTCTGCACTGCAATCTTGCCTGCATCAACCAAGCGCTTGAGCACCTCTGAGGTATAGCCCTTTGAAGCACCGGTCTTCTGCATAAAATCAACCTGAATAAAGAAGCCCTGCTCATCGAGCAACTCCTGAGCTGCGGCAAGTGCTGCCTCCTGAGTGAGCTGCTGTGGAGCGTATGCCTCGTTTGCAGCCAATTCAAACTTTGTCTGCTTGAGGTTCTTCATCATATTGGTGTCTGGCACCAGACGCACCTTGCGCACTGTAGCGTCATTGAGCTTGAGCTTGCCGTCTTCTGCTGCTTCAACTTCACCGCCCATTACTACAGAGAATGTGCCGAGACCATCAATCTGCACATTGTGACCATTCTGCAACAGGGTGCACATGCTCTCGCTTACTGCTGCAAGCACAGACTTTGCCTTGCCCTGATCTACACCATAGTTATTGCGAACATAGTCAAGGAAATCAGCGTTGCTGAATGTAGAATAAACTACTGCCTTTGGATAGACTCTCTCGTTTTCAGCGCCGAGGCCGACACTTTTCTTCAAAACACATTTAATTGCCATAAAATTAAAGTTTTTAAGTTGTTTATATTATTTAATGTTATTCTTTGTTGTCTCGTCGTTAGCATGATGCTGTCGCATGAAGTGCGCTTTTGCAAAATCTGTTCTCGTGCAGAACAAAACGCAATTCGAGATAAATTTCGTTCACAGCGCTGTGAACGTTTGTTCACAGGGGTGTGAACGATTGTTCACAGCGGTATGAACGATTGTTCACAGCGCTGTGAACAGAATTTATCTCGCGCAAAATTAGTTTTTTATCTTGAAAAAAAAAATTTTAGAGGCTAAAAAACGCATTTTACACCTACTTTTTTTGCACTTTGCCCAACAATCGCTCAAAATAGCACTAAAAATTGCCGTTAACTCAGATTTTTTTAGTAATTTCGCAAACAACAAATATAATAAGGTATATAATCAGGCTTTTTTTGACTTGTTGGCTTGGATTGCAGTTTGTTGCAAACTAAAGCGGAGGCTCTAAAGCTGATTAAGCATGCTTTTTATATGAATTAAAAACAAATTACAACCTCAGTTATGAAGGAAGACGACGAAATATTGGAAGAGGGCGCATTGAATGCCGACGGCGACATCACCAACAACGATGCCACTGGCAACTCTGATGCCCACGCAAACTACAATCCCGAGGATCACCACGACAATCCAAACGCGGTACACAGACTGGGAGGCATGTATCAGACCTGGTTTTTGGATTACGCCAGCTATGTAATCCTCGACCGTGCCGTGCCTCACCTGGGCGATGGCCTCAAGCCTGTGCAACGCCGCATCCTGCACTCTATGAAACAGATGGACGATGGCCGCCTCAACAAGGTTGCCAACATCGTGGGCAACACCATGAAATACCACCCTCATGGTGATGCTTCAATATACTCTGCCCTGGTGACTCTGGGCCAGAAAGACCTGTTGATAGACTGTCAGGGAAACTGGGGTAATATACTCACGGGCGATGGTGCAGCTGCTCCGCGTTATATTGAGGCGCGTTTGAGCAAATTTGCACTTGATGCTGTGTTTAATCCCAAAACTACCGATTGGAAACTGTCGTATGACGGCCGCAACAAAGAGCCTATCACGCTGCCAATCAAGTTTCCGCTGCTATTGTGCCAGGGAGCCGATGGTATTGCCGTAGGTCTGAGCGTAAAAATTCTTCCTCATAACTTCAATGAACTTTGTGATGCCGCCATCAGTTATCTGAAAGGCGAAGATTTTCAACTTTATCCTGATTTCCAGACAGGCGGAAGCATTGATGTGTCGCACTATAACGATGGCGCACGCGGCGGCAATGTCAAGATCAGAGCAAAAATCACAAAGATAGACAACAAGACGCTACACATTACCGAAATTCCCTATAGCAAAACAGTCAAAGGCGTTATTGAATCAATACTCAAAGCCGGCGAGAAAGGAAAAATCAAGATTCGCCACATCGACGACACAACCTCCGAGTCTGCCAGCATCGTTGTTCACCTGCAACCCGGTGTATCTCCCGACAAGACCCTTGACGCACTCTTTGCTTTCACCGACTGCGAAATAAGCCTCTCACCAAACTGCTGCGTGATTGACGACCGCACACCTAAATTCCTGACCATCAGCGACGTATTGAAATTCAACGTAGAGCAAACCAAGGAATTATTGCGCAAGGAGCTGCTTATTCACAAAGGAGAGTTGCTCGAAGACCTGCACTTCGCATCGCTCGAAAGCATCTTCATCAACGAGCGCATCTACAAGGACAAGGAATTTGAAAACGCCAAGACAATGGACGAGGCATGCGAGCACATCGACGAGCGCCTCACACCATGGTACCCAAAGATGGTGCGCGAGGTAACCAAAGACGATATTCTGCGCCTTATGCAAATCAAAATGCAGCGCATCCTCAAATTCAACAAGGACAAGGCTGAGGAACAAATACTCAAGCTGCAAGCCGAGATTCGCAAAATCAACAAGGACCTCAAGGATATCGTGGGCGTGACAACCAACTGGTTTGTGCAGCTCAAAGAAAAGTACGGCAGCAAATATCCTCGCAGGACACAAATTACAGCCTTCGACCAAATTGAAGCCGTCAAGGTGACCGAGCAAAACCAAAAGCTATACGTCAACCGCGAAGAAGGATTTATTGGTACTTCGCTCAAAAAGGACGAATTTGTCAGCGCATGCTCAGACCTGGACGACGTAATCCTTTTCTATCGCGACGGCACATATCGCGTTGTCCGCGTGGCCGACAAACTGTTTGTTGGTGAAACAGACCGTTCCAAGGCCGAAGGCAAAAAAGCCGAGATTATCCATGTAGCCGTATTCAAGAAAAACGACAAGCGCACCATATATAACGCCATCTATCGCGACGGCAAGAAGGGCAATTACTACATGAAGCGCTTCTTTGTGGCAGGCATCACCCGCGACAAGGACAACGACATAACCACAGGCGCACCAGGCAGCCGCGTGGTCTATTTCACTGCCAATCCAAACGGCGAGGCAGAGATAGTAAGAGTCACGCTGAAGCCAGACGAGAACATTCGCAAGCTGGCTTTCGATGTGAATTTTGCCGAGCTCGCAATCAAAGGCCGTACAGCCCGTGGTAACACTGTAAGTCGCAACACTATTCACCGCATCAGCCTCAAGAGTCACGGAGTATCCACATTAGGTGGCCGCAAGGTTTGGTTTGACAACGCCGTGCGCCGTCTCAATTACGATGAGCACGGTGAATATCTCGGCGAATTCGCAGGCGAAGACCGCGTGATGGTAATTCTAAACAATGGCGAGTTCTATACTACCGACACAGACATCAACAATCATTACGATGACAACATTCTGTATATTGGCAAGTACGACTCTAGTCAGACATGGGCAGCTGTGTATAGCAATGCCGATACCGACAACAATCCTTAAAGTCGGATCGTAGCCATGTCGTTCT
>JAZUHM010000413.1:0-5392 GCA_045641725.1 Bacteroidaceae bacterium
GTTCACAGCGCTGTGAACAGAAATTAGCGCGCACTTCATAGAATTAAGAGCGAATTCCGGGCATTTATAGTGGCTGCAAAAACCATTTGCAACGCGCAAAAATGCTTCCACCCCACCATGCGCAGGCTGCCACCCGCCGGCATATACTTATTTATATAATATGCGTGTGCGCGCAATGCGCGGCGCCGCCCGAATTTCCACCCGCCCCAAAAGCAAGTCCTGCGCATAGTGTTTCATTTGAAATGCACACTTTTTAAGAGTGTGCGCCAAAGAGGTAAGATTTTTTGCACACTCGATTATTAGTGTGCGCAGTTTAATATTTTTTAACACTCAAAAACCACAAAACAGAACACTCCAACCACAAAAATTAACTAACTTCGCAAGGATTATAAAGCATTTACTGCTGAAATTTACAACAACACAAGATGATTGAACGTTTCTTAAAACAGACAAGTTTCAAAGACAATCAAGACTATATCGACAACCTTGAATTTACTGTCCCTGAAAACTTCAACTTTGCCTACGACGTGATGGACCAGTGGGCAATTGAAGCACCCGACGCCAACGCCATACTCTGGACCAACGAGGAGGGCGACGTCAGAGCCATCACATTTGCAGAATTCAAACAACTCAGCGACCAGGCCGCCAGCTACTTTATGAGCCTCGGCATCAAAAAGGGCGACATGGTGATGCTGGTGCTCAAACGCCACTATGAGTTCTGGATATCGATCATGGCACTCCACAAGATAGGCGCAGTGGCCATACCAGCCACACACATGCTCACCACCAAGGACATCATCTACCGCAACAACATGGCCCAGACCAAAGCCATCATCTGCGTGGGCGATGACTATGTGCTGTCGCAGGTGAAAGACGCCATGTCACAAAGCCCCACGGTAGAAGTGCTCGTCACCATCGGACCAAAGAAGGCAGAAGGCTTCCACGACTGGTATGAGGAGATCGACAAGGCACCACAGTTTGTGCGCCCCGCACAGGTGAACACCAACGACGACATAATGCTCGTATATTTCACCTCAGGCACCAGCGGCGAACCCAAAATGGTGGCCCACGACTTCGCCTACCCCATAGGCCACATCACCACCGGCGTATATTGGCACAACCTCCACCCGGGCAGCATACACCTCACCGTGGCCGACACCGGCTGGGCCAAAGTAGCCTGGGGCAAGCTCTACGGACAATGGTTCGCGCAGGCCACCATCTTTGTATATGCCCACGACAAATTCAACGCACAAAACATGCTCAGCGTAATCGAACGATTCAAGATCACCTCGTTCTGCGCACCACCCACCGTATATCGCTTCCTCATACACGAAGACCTCACCAAATACGACCTCTCAGCCCTCGAATACTGCACCACAGCAGGCGAAGCACTCAACCCATCGGTGTTTGAGAAATTCAAGCAGGCCACAGGCATCACACTCTTTGAGGGATTCGGCCAGACAGAGACCACAATGACCCTCGGCACAATGCCCTGGGTAACACCAAAGCCCGGCAGCATGGGCATACCAAACCCACAATACCAGATAGCACTCATGCGCCCCGACGGCACATACTGCGGCAACAATGAAAACGGCGAAATCGTAGTCAAAGTCGATGGCAAAAAGCCAATCGGCCTGTTCAAGGAATACTATCGCGACCCCGAACTCACCAAGCAGGTATGGCACGACGGCTACTACCACACCGGCGACGTGGCCTACCGCGACGACGACGGCTACTACTGGTTTGTAGGCCGCACCGACGACGTAATCAAGAGCTCAGGCTACCGCATCGGCCCGTTTGAGGTAGAAAGCGCTATGATGAGCCACCCAAGCGTAGTGGAATGCGCCATCACCGGCGTGCCAGACGAGTTCCGCGGCATGCTGGTCAAAGCCACCGTGGTGCTCCACAAAGACTGGAAGGAGAAAGCAGGCGACGCCCTCGTCAAAGAACTCCAGGAGCACGTCAAGCGTACCACCGCGCCTTACAAATATCCCCGCATCATCGAGTTTGTTGACGAGCTCCCCAAGACCATCTCGGGCAAAATCCGCCGCGTAGAGATCCGCGAAAACGACGCCAGCAAGTAAAACAAGCCATACACGCAGGCAATACACATAAAACAGCACAAAAAGAGTGACTTAGCGCAGACTAAGCCACTCTTTTCGTATTTATAAGCACGCAATCTGCAGCCACAGCCGCAACAGCGCAAATCAATCTTTCACCACAGTGTCGCCAAATTCATTCTCACCGGGATCAGAACCCCTAATCATCCAAACAATCAGGATAATACTGCCCACGATAGGAATCAAATCGATAAACAACCACCATCCGCTCTTGCCAATGTCATGCAATCTGCGGCACGCCAAAGCCAATACAGGAACCAATAATGCCATGGCCAGCATAAACATAAACAATCCCACACAAGCCATAATTATTGCGAACCCGATAGAAATTCCATAGCCATCCTTGACCATATACTCCAAGACTTGAAAAGCCATACACAGAGGAAAAAACACGATTTGTTGCGCCAAATACACCCACCAATACTCCGAGCGCGAAGAACGACCGCGAAAGTTGGCATAGTTCTTGAAAAACAATTTAATAGCCTCGGGCATAGAGACTCCCTGATAGCTGGGTTTTACAAAATTTTCCATAGTCCAAAAATTAAATGTGGTTATACTGAGCGCAAAGTTAGGAATAATATTTAGCTTGGCACAAAACTAACGCCCAAAATGCAATTCCCACAAATCAAAAAGCGAAAAAACCGCCAATTTTAGCGAAAAACTGCACAAAACGAGCTTAAAAGTGTGATTTTCGCCCCTATTCAGCCTATATTTGAAAAAGTATTCGTATTTTTGCAATTCCAAATGTGCGTGCACACGCACACCGCGTATGCATACACATAAGGTAAGAGAATTGAAAATCAAATAATTTTTAAATACCAAAAAGATATGAGTTTGAAAATCGTAGTCTTGGCAAAGCAGGTGCCCGACACACGCAACGTCGGTCCTGATGCTATGACCCCAGAGGGCACCGTCAATCGTGCAGCCCTCCCAGCAGTCTTCAACCCAGAAGACCTCAACGCTCTTGAGCAGGCACTCCGCCTCAAAGAACAGTTCCCTGGATCAACCATCTCAGTAGTAACCATGGGTCTCCCAAAGTCTGCAGAGGTGATTCGCGAAGCGCTCTACCGCGGCGCAGACCAGGGTTTTGTAGTAACCGACCGCCCTCTCGGCGGCGCCGACACACTGGCCACCAGCTATACACTGAGCCAGGCTATCAAGAAGATTGGCGAATATGACATCATCCTCGGCGGCCGCCAGGCCATCGACGGCGATACCGCTCAGGTAGGTCCTCAGATTGCAGAGAAGCTCGGCCTCACCCAGGTGACTTATGCCGAAGAAATCCTCAGCCTCGACCCAGAAGCCAAGAAGATCGTCATCAAGCGCCACATCGACGGCGGCGTTGAGACCGTAGAGGCTCCACTGCCATTGGTAGTAACTGTAAACGGCAGCGCTGCTCCTTGCCGCCCACGCAACGCCAAGCGCGTAATGAAGTACAAGAACGCCACCGCTCCCGCAGAGCGCACACCAGAACAGGCAGAGGCACTCGCTGCTCTCATCGAGAAGAAGCCTTACCTCAACATCACACAGTGGGGCGCCGCAGACATCGAGGCAGACCCAATGCAGATTGGCAAGGCTGGCTCTCCTACCAACGTTAAGGCCGTACAGAACATCGTGTTCAAGGCTAAGGAAAGCCGCACCATGACCGCCAGCGACGAAGAGATCGATAACCTGATGCAGGAATTGTTGAACGAAAAGATTATTGGCTAATATGAACAACGTATTTGTATATTGCGAAATTGAAGGCACAACCGTAAAGGACGTCTCTCTCGAACTCCTCACCAAGGGTCGCAAGCTCGCCAATACTCTTGGCGTAGAATTGGAATGTATTATCGCAGGCGCTGGCCTTGACGGCGTAGAAAAGCAGGTAATCAAGTATGGCGTTGACAAGGTTCACGTATTCGACGCAGAAGGTCTCTTCCCATACACCTCTAACCCACACACCGCCCTCGTGGTAAACCTTTTCAAGGAGGAGCAGCCTCAGATCTGCCTCATGGGCGCTACCGTAATCGGTCGCGACCTCGGTCCTCGCGTAAGTTCTGCTCTCTTCAGCGGTCTTACTGCTGACTGTACAGAGCTCGAAATCGGCGACTTCGACATGAATGTCAAGAATGCCGAGGGCGTTATGGAGAAGAAGCACTACGAGCAGCAGCTCTATCAGATTCGCCCAGCATTCGGCGGCAATATCGTTGCCACCATCGTTAACCCTGAGCACCGCCCACAGATGGCCACAGTGCGCGAAGGCGTTATGAAGAAGGAAGTTCTTGACGAGAACTACGCAGGTCAGGTTATCAAGCACGACGTTGCCAAGTACGTGCCCGAAACAGAATATGTAGTAAAGGTGCTCGACCGCCACGTTGAGAAGGCAAAGCACAACCTCAAGGGTGCTCCTATCGTTGTAGCTGGTGGCTACGGCATGGGTTCTAAGGAAGGCTTCGACATGCTCTTTGACCTCGCTAAGGAACTCCACGCTGAGGTAGGCGCAAGCCGTGCTGCTGTTGACGCAGGTTTCTGCGACCACGACCGTCAGATTGGTCAGACTGGTGTCACTGTTCGTCCTAAGGTTTATATCGCTTGCGGTATCTCTGGTCAGATTCAGCACATCGCCGGTATGCAGGACTCTGGTATCATCATCTCAGTCAACAACGACGAGAACGCTCCTATCAATACCATCGCCGACTATGTAATCAACGGCACCGTTGAAGAGGTCGTACCAAAGCTCATTAAGTATTACAAGAAAAACAACAAGTAACTTTTCAGAAGTTATAGAGGAGTTATAGAGAAGATAAAAGGAGATAAAGAGACGAAAGTCATTATCGGAAATGAGAACCTTTAGTTTTAAGAACATTGTCGCATGGCAAAAAGCCTACGAATTCACCCTTCTCGTTTATAAGATCACGGAAAAATTTCCCGACTTTGAGAAATACGGGCTTCGTTCACAATTCACCAGAGCGGCAGTTTCAATCCCCGCCAATATTGCAGAAGGATACAAGAAACTAAGCAAAGCCGATAAACTACGTTTCCTCAACATCTCTCAGGGCAGTCTAGAAGAGTGCAGATGTTATATTATGTTATCCAAGGATTTACATTATATTTCGCTAGAAGAAGCACAATTACTTGAAGAAAAAATCGAAGGCACAAGTTGTTTTATCAATGCATATATAAAAGGTATTATAAATAATAGTGCAATTCAGGACTAAGCCCCAACACAAAAATAACATTCGTCCCCATATCTCCCCCATATCTCCCCTATATCTCCCTTATATCTCCCC
>JAZUHM010000414.1:0-7845 GCA_045641725.1 Bacteroidaceae bacterium
CACACAGCTATGGTATCTACATCGGGATAAACCTGTGTGCGGGTGGCCAGGTCGTAGGGGGTTGTGGTAGTGGCGATGGCGGCGTTGCCCTGGCCGGATGTACCGCCGTTGGTGCGGATATACTCGCCGCAGATAGCGATATCCCAGTCTGTACGCTCGGCCCACTGCGCATCGGCTATGGTGTCGCCAAACACTGAGAAGCCCACTATGCGGCCGGCCTCTAGATTGATATAGGTCCACTGCTGCTTAGAGTTGACAAGTCCCTTGACATAGCGGGTCTTGCTGCCATTATCGTCCTGGCATGCGCTGAAAGCCAGGAAGGCTGTCAGCAATATGGCTATTAGTCTAAATGTCTTCATACATGAGATTGATTGTGCCGTCGAGATTCTCGACAAACAGCAGTTTCTTATACTTATTGTTGGCCGTGCGCACGATATAAGTAGTCTGGCCATCGGCACGGAGGCGTGTATTGGAGGCCGACATCACAAAGCGCGGCAATGTGTTGATGGTAAACGTATTACGCCCCACCTGCAAAGGGTATCCGCCCTCGGGCATCTTGCAGGTATATATTCTGGGGGTATCGCCACGATAGTCTATCACTGACAACGCATTCATTGTGCCCTCGCCCAGCTTTTTGCCATGTCTGTAGCAGATGACATTAAAGAAGTAGCGGGCGGGATTCTGGCTATCGATATCTGTAAACTTGTTGGTATAATCCACCGCGAACTCAAAATTAGTGAGCGCAGTGTAGAGTCCTGCAAGCTTATGGTCGCCGCCTTGGTTTTTGAAGATTCCGAAGGTGCCGGAATTGGCTGCCGATGTGGCATTGCGATCCATTGCGAATCCGCAGGTCATATTAAGGTCATCGCGTGAGGAATACGACATATTGACACGCGCCACCACCTTTGGCTCATGGGTATAGACTCTCACTGCGGTGCAGTTGGTGTCGAGATAACCCTTGTCGGGCACGCTCTCGGGGTGCAGAAAGAAATAATAAGGCAGATAGAAGCGGCCCTTGTCGTGAGACGCTGAGCCCCATGAGTTGCATATAATCAGCGCGCCACGGTGCAACTTGCCGTCAGGAGCCTTGAACTCCACCAAATCGTCGTAGCCCACGATGGTAAGCGCATGCGACCCCTCTGTGGCACGGCGTATCAACTGCGTATGATAGCCTGGGGCCGACGGGCCCTCATATTGATTGTTGATAGCCCAGTCAGTAGAAGTGGTGGAATAGGTGGCGATGCCGCCAGGATGGGAGCCGTCGCATGCATCGTAGAGGTAGCGCTTGAGCAGTTTGAGGCCTTGCTCGGTGCCCGCCTCGATGGTGAGAATCTCGCCGGCACGGTATCGCATGGCGTTGAGGTATTTGTCAAAACCTGAGGCCCAGCGAAACGACGGTGAGTTAAACGAGCCGAAGTCTGCCTCTGTCATTATGCCGTATTGCTGGGCAATATAGAGGCCCTGTTCAACAAAGCCGCCCGTGTCTTCGCCATCGTTAACAAAATTCCAGGTAAAGGCATACGAAAAACGATTCTCTGGCACCTTTGCATCGCGGCCAAGCAGGCGGTTTATCTCATAGGTAAACATATAGCCGATGCCAGAGGCCTGCGCACACGAGCCTCCCTGCTGCATCAGCACAGGTGGAAAATAAATAGTCTTGCTATTGTCAACCGATGAGGGCAGTTCCACCTCGTCGGCCAGCCTCGGACTGAGTTTGGCTCGGGTTGTGAGGATTTCTTGCACCGCCTTGGTCATCACTGGTCGCGGATAGGAGCGCAGCATCGGATTCTGAGCCCACGAGCTCACAGCCAAGGCCAAGACTAATGCAATTGAATAAAAATATCTTAGCATGACAACTTATACTGTTCTTTTAGAATCACCCCTCTCCAGGCTATTGCCAAGAGAGGGGATTTGGGTTTATTTCATTCTGTTATAGGTCTTCAGTGCCTCGTTGCGCAATTCGGCTGGCTGAGACGGGTCGTCGGCAATCTCCTTTGCCACATCAAGCACCATCTGACGGTTTACAGACTTGTAATGCCAGCCCAATGCCTCCATAAGCACGGTGCGCACCTCGGTATCGGTGGATGTGCGGAGGAAATTGATGAGGCGTGGGAACTCGTAGTGAATGCCATAGTTGCGGAACACGCGGCAGTTCATAATCTGCACGCCTGGCTTGGTGTCAGGAGCGAGCACCTCCTCCACAAGGTCGTACATGCGGTCGCAGCCATTGATAAAGGCTTTCTCAATCTCAGCGCGCACTGTGTCCTTGTTGATATAGCATACTGCCGGAGAGTCGAACTGACGATAGAACTCATTGAGCACATCCTGCTTGGGGTATGACTCGATGGCCGAGAGTGCATTGAAATTGCAGCGCTCAGAGGTGTTGTTGCGAATGCACACTGCCACCAGCGGAGAGAGCAGGCGCGGATCGCCGCTCTGGGCCACATATTTGATGGCCTGGCGCTGCACGAATTCGTTTTCGTCCTCTGTGCCAATGGCAATAGCCTCGACCATATTGTCGTCGTGCATCATGCCAAGCAAGAAAAGGGCCTGCATTCTAACAAGAGACTCGGGCGACTCCTTAAACACCTTGAGGAGCTCGCTGCTGCTGATTGCATTGTGGCGATAAAGATGCTCCATAGCGAGAGACTTGACGTCGGCAGCGGTAGCAGTCTTATAGAGTTTCTTCCAGGTTGCGAGGTTGTCGTCATATATGATTGCGTCGATATCATAAGACTCGCCCACAGGCTTGTAGCGGAATGTCGGGTCGCCTACGCAATGAGACTCAAGATAGGTAGCATAGCGCACGATGTCGCCCACGCAACCGCCCAGAGCGGTGAGGCCCATAAAACGATCGCTCCACTTGTCCTGAAGCACATTGACGGTATTGCCCACCACTGCCACAGTGCGGCCATCTGCAAAGATATACTCATTGGCAATGCAATCTGGCTGATGGAAAGAGCCGCAGTAGCAACCATCAACAATCACAATACGGGAATTTGGCTTATATCCATAGGCGGCAAAATCCTCGATGGTGAGATTAGGATTTGCATCAAGAATAGAGTCAGCCTTGATTACCTCTGGGTCAAACACGTTGTCGAGCATGCGGTGCTCGAGTCCGAATTTCTGCTCCAGCTCCACACGGATACTATCGTAGTTCTTGCCCTTTTCCTTGGCAGAACGGATATGTTCGCGTACTTCCTTGCAAGCCTGCTCAATATACTCGCGCACAAAATAAGGGGCGGGAGTTGAATTAAAGTATTGGGTGTCGGGACTGCCGTGGTGGTGCATGATAGCGAAATCCAGGTCAGGACGCATGATTTCGTTCATCACATTTTCCTTGCAAGGATTGTGGTCACTGTGGTCCATATAGCTAATTACGTCGCGGTTATGGCGAATCCATGGGAAATGCTCATAAAGTGCCTCTTTCTCATCGATGCGGCACACCTTGGAGTCAGACACATAGCCATGGCCGCTAAAATAGAATATCTTCTGAAGCGAAGTCTGAGCCTCCTTCTCAGCCACAGCCTTGCGCAAGAAGTGGCGCAGTTTCTCATAGCGCGAAGTTCCGCCGAAGTCGGTAGGACGAATGCGGCCGCTGTAGATATTTGGCTGCACACGCTGCGCGCCCTCTGCCTTAAGGGAGTAATAATAATAAGGTTGAATAGAATCCTTGTCGAGGAACTTAAACTGCAGACCGAAATCGTCATAGAAGCGATCGGAAGGCACCGAGCTCTCGTTGCGAGGGAAGGTCTTCTGATTCATCTTGAAGGCACTGGTCATGTGCTGGCCATCGCGCACCATCACCACCGGAATGTCGCCCATGAGCACGCAGCCCTGCAGGCCGAACTTCTTGTCAGAATACAGACTGATGAGCGCCGCACGAATAGAATCGGGTACTCCCCAGCGATCCTGAATGATTTTGACTTCCAACTGGTTGTACTTAGTCACAGCCTTGGCATAGGCATCTACCTCATCCTTTGCCTCGGCATAACTCTTGGGATCAATCACAATAGCAAAGCCTCCGCGTGCAAACGCCGAGGTTGCCATAATAGCAAGCAGACTGACTGCGAGCAATTTTTTCAGATTATTCATAGTTTATATGGTTTATCGGTTATGTATCAAGCATTTACTCACCCTTGAGGCGCTTGAGAGTGCGGGTAGCTTCGGCGCGCACTGCGGGGTCAAGGGTCGTGTCGGTGGTCATAGGGAGAATGGCCTCGCAGAGCTGCGGACGCATGTGGGAATGGGTATGCCAACCAAGGGCGTGAAGGATTCCGACTTTTGTCTCAAGGCGCGATGCAGACTTGGCGTAGTTCACAAGGTCCATCATCAGATAGTGAGGACAATAGATGCGCAGGTGGTCGAGATAGCGGTCTTCTTTTTTCTCTGACATCTTGCCGTCGCAAAGTTCATGTATGGCATCTTCCCACAAGAGATTGCCGTTTTCTATCAAAGTCTCGATTTCCTGACGAGCAGGCTCGGGATTGACACGCACCAGCTTGCCCTCGCTCACCTGTTTGGCCAACTCTGCCATCAAGAGGTCCTTCTCAAAGAAAGACATGCCGATAGTTGCGTCAAAATATACGCGGGCAGAGACGTTATTGCGGGTCATGAGCGAGATAAGCGACGGTATCAGCTGCGGGCTGCCGTTGAAACGAAGTTCATTAGCCGCAAAGCGCTGCACCATCTCGCGATTATCATTGACTCCAAGCTTGACAGCCTCTATGGCTGGCTGGCCGCCCATCTGGCAAAGCTGAAGCATTGCCTGCAAACGCACATGGGCATCTGGAGAATTCTTCATTAACTGCAGGAGTGTCTTGGAACTAATCTTCTGTTGCTCTGCGAGTTTGATGATAGCGAGGCTCTGCATGTCGCCATTGGCAGACGAGAGGAGTTTGCTCCAATTTGCCTTGGGATTGTCAAACATCTGTGAGAGCTTTGGCGCGCCAGGCTGCGGGGTAAATGTGTAAGTCGGGTCACCAATCACATGTACCTCAAGATATGGAGTGAGCATATTAAAGCGACCAACCTGCAGACCCTGAGCCAACAAGCCAAGGCAGTGGTCATACCACTTATCCTGCAGAATATTTACCGAACCGCCAACGCAAACCACGTTTTCGCCCTCAGAGAAGATATACTCATTGGCGATGCAGTCGTCGCGGTGGAAAGAGCCGTTATAGCAGGCGTCAAAAAGCACGACCTTGCAACATGGCTTGAAGCCATAGCCTGCAAAATCGGGCAACGTGAGATTGTATTTGGCGCATCTGATAGAATCTGCCAGCACAATCTCCGGGTCATTCCAGTTGACGAGAGCCGAATCTGCAAGCATATACTTGGCTGTCAGCTCCTTGCGCTTTGCCTCAGGGTCTTCGGCCTTGCGTATTGCCTCGCGAGCATAGGCCAAGACGAGGTCGCGTGAGTCAATAGTGCCCTTTGGGTCGGGATAAGCGCTAAGATACTGGGTGTCGTAGTCGCCGTGATGGTGCAAGATGGCCAAATCAAGGTCGCGGCGCATCAGTTCGTCCATCATCTTCTCCTTGATAAACGGCTTGTCGGAATAGTCAATATAGCTGATGGCATTGGGCTCGGTCTTGAGCCAAGGGAAATGCTCAAACAATGTCACCTTCTCGTCCATGTGTGCCACTCTTGACTCCGAAAGCGAGCCGTGGCCGGTAAAGAACATGATTTGATTGATGGGATTATTGCGCTGCTTTTCGGCAATAACCTTCTTTAAATAACTGCGCAACTTGTCGTAGCGAGAGGTGCCGCCAGCATCGGTTGGACGAATGCGACCACTGAAGATATTTGGGTGAAGGCGCTGATTGCCGTCAGACTGCAGCGAATAATAGAAATAAGGATCGCCGTCGGTGTCTTTGTCCAGATACTTAAAACTCAGGCCAAAGTCATCGTAGAAACGATCGGAAGGAACAGACGTGTCCTTGCGCGGACCACTCTGGTTCATCTTAAATGCACT
Source organism: Bacteroidaceae bacterium (assembly GCA_045641725.1). Classification (GTDB taxonomy): domain Bacteria; phylum Bacteroidota; class Bacteroidia; order Bacteroidales; family Bacteroidaceae; genus UBA6382. Next base: position 5,978 of record JAZUHM010000414.1, read on the forward strand.
GGTCATATACTGCGCATCACGCACCATTGCTATTGGAATGTCGCCCACAAAGACGCAGCCCACCAACTGGCGGGTGTCATACAACCGCTTGAGCTCCTGGCGAATAGAATCGGGCACCCCCCAACGGTCGATGACCTGTATCACATCCCAGTTGTTCTGATTCTCAACAAGTTGCGCATACTGCTCGAGCTCAGCCTTAGCCTCTTGAGCACTGCGAGGGTCAACCACAATTGCAAACGAGGAACGGGCATAGGCCTCGGCACTCATCAGCACGAGACATGCTATCAGCGCGACATTGCACAACGACTGCAAGTGGCCGACAAAAGAATTTAAAGACAACTGTTGAAATATAGACTTGTGCATAATATGTTATTTATTTTAATATTCTTATTTGCTTTTACTACCTTATTATATTATTATGCAGATTAAAATGCGCTCTACCCTATCAAGAAAGAGCGCATTTCAATAACTGCAACTTGTGGATGCCGGCCAGACGAGCTTCTACACACATCTGCCAAACAGCCAACTCTTGTTATCAGAATGTGATGGCGCAGCCCACCTGGACGCGGATTCTATCCTTGTTTTTGAGTGGATTGCTGTAGTCCATCTTGCCCATGGCGTCGGCCACCTGCACGTCAAATGCCTTATACATGCTCATATAGCGCACATAGTTGACATTGGCAAACACATCAAGGCCAACCTTAGAGCGAGAGAAATATGTGCGACCATCCAAGCGCAAGCCCAGATCCATAATGCTGGATGCATTATAGGCAAAGCTACGAGCAATGTTGGAAGAGATAATCTCATAGCTCTTCATATTGACAAAGAAGTCGAAGGCATTGAATTTTGGATCGCCAAGAGCCATGCGATATGCTCCGTCGATAGCGGCAGAGAAATGCCACAGTTTGCAGCTAATATGCTTGGTAGCGCCGGCCATGACTGTAGCCATTGTGTACTTCTGGCTTACAACATCCTCATTGGGATTTGTATTTTTGGCCTCCTTGTAGTCTGCCTTGGCTGCCAGTCGGAGAGTGAGGTCAGGTATATTGTGCTTGAGGAAATCAAGCTGATATTCGAGTTTGGTTGTGAGCTGAGTTGACTTATAGATGTCATAAGAGTCAACTACCTCATAGTAATTGCGATTGCCATGCAGAGCGTCGGTACGCTTCTGCTGATCATACCATTTGCCCTTGCCGCCAACATAATCGGCATAGAGGGTGATACGATGATTTACGTCGTTGTGGCGAAGAATCCAGTTGTCGGTCAAGCCCACACTGAAATTCTTATAATCACCACCTTTGAACTCCCACTCAGAACCGCCGTCATAAGCGTTCTCGGTCTTGAAATTGCCGTGAAGTTCAAGGAAATTCTGCCAGTCGGCTCCTTGCGGAGTGGTGGTCAGCTGGAGTGCGCCGACATAGTTATAGCCCTTATATTCGCGGGTCCAGCTATAATAGTCGGCTGTAGAAAAGCGCTGGTAATCACCCAGGCCCTTCATCAGGAACAGTGTGTATTTAATCTGTGCATTGATGATAGACGCAGCCATCTTTGAGCGATACATATCTACACCGCCCACTGCGCCAATCTGCCATGTGTCGTTGAGCTTCCACTCCAAGGCTGGACGAATCTTCACAATAGAGGCGTCAGTCTTTGGACGTGGGTCGGCCTGGTCGGAGAACTCGCCGATAAGCAAGTTGGCATCAATACCGAGAGTCAAGCGGTCATTGATACGCCAGGCGTCGGATGTGCCGAGGTCAAACTGCTCAAGGTCTGCCTCGCTCTGGATAGAATCGGCAAACACAAACGGATTGTCTTCTGTCAGGAAGAGGGTATTGTTCCATCTGTGGTCGCGCAGTTTATAGTTTCTG
>JAZUHM010000415.1:0-2102 GCA_045641725.1 Bacteroidaceae bacterium
AGACCGCTTGGCCTCCGACTCCCCAATCCTCATCGGCTGGGCAATGCTGATTGCGGCCCTGTCAGCAAGCATTGCCACCTCGGCCCAAAGCGCCTTCCAATCGGGCGAAGTACTCCAATACAGCCTCTACTACAACTGGCATTTCATCTGGTATAAAGCCGGCAGCGCCACCATGAGCATTGCCCGCACCAACTACGGCGACACGCCCGCCTATCGCAGCCGGCTCATCATGCGCGGCAGTTCCGAGGCCGACAATTACTTTGTGCTGCGCGACACCCTGTGCAGCCATGTGGCAGTCAGCAATCTGCGCCCCCTGCATTATGTCAAAGCCGACATCGAAGGCAAAAGCCACCGCAAGCGTGAGATATGGTATTCCTATCCCGGCGACAACTGCCACGTCAAGCAGCAATATACCAACAAGGACGGCCGCATCGACCGCAAGGAAGAAACCTCGGCGCAGCAGGTTTACGACATGCTGAGCATCCTGCTCAAAGCCCGCACCTACGATCCCACCTCGTGGAAGCCGGGCAAGCGCCTGAAATTCCTCATGAGCGACGGCCGCGGCGTAGAAAACCAAGTGCTCATCTATCGCGGCAAGGAGAAAGTCAAAATGCGCGACAGCAACACCGCCTACCGCTGCCTCAAGCTCTCGTTTGTGGAGCAGCAAGACGGCAAGGAAAAGGAAGTCATCACATTCTTTGTGACCGACGACGCCAACCACATCCCCGTGCGCCTCGATATGTATCTCAAGTTCGGCTCAGCCAAAGCATTCCTCACCGGCACCCGCGGCCTGAAGAACCCCATCGCCGCAAAAATCAAATAACACCGACGCAAAATCAAATAACACTGCCGCAAAATCAAATAACTCTGCCAAAATCAAATAACTCTGCCAAAATCACATGCCCCCGCCACAAATAGCGCCTCAGCATAATCCCAGCCCGCCCTTTCGCGCCAATATAATAATGTAGAGAGACAAAAGTCACGTTTTTCGGCACACGATAGGCGGCAAAGTGCATTTTAGAGCCCATAAATTGCCCGTGATTGCGGATTTTTCTGTACTTTTGCACAGAATATAATAACCATAACATAAAACATTTCAGCAACATGGCATTAACACGCATCACCGCAGCCGAAGCTGCCGCTCTTATTCAGGACGGCCAGACCATCGGTCTCAGCGGTTTCACTCCTGCAGGCACCCCAAAGAGCGTACCTGCTGAGATTGCAAAAAAGGCAGAAGCCGAGCACGCAGCCGGCCGCCCATTCAAGGTAAGTATCTTCACAGGTGCCAGCACCGGTCAGAGCTGTGACGGCGAGCTCATCGCACAAGACGCTATCGAGTTCCGCGCACCTTACACCACCAACAGCGAATTCCGCAAGCGCGTCAACACTGGCCAGGCCCGCTACTTCGACTACAACCTCTCAAACATGGCTACCCAAATCCGCCAGGGCTATCTGGGCGACGTAAACTGGGCAATCGTTGAAGCCTGCGAGATTGAAGAAGTTGACGGCAAGGTACGCATCTATCCTACAGCCGCCGGCGGTATCACCCCTACCGTAGCACGCCTCGCTAAGAATGGTGTAATCATCGAGCTCAACTCTTACCACAGCAAGGACTTCATGGGCATCCACGACGTTTACGAAATCCAGGATCACCCATACCGCACCCCTATCATGATTACCAAGGCAAGCGACCGCATCGGCAAGCCTTACGTTGAGATTGAGGCCAACCGCGTAGTAGGTGTTGTAGAATGCAACATCGCTGACGAGGCACGTGGCTTTAAGGACGCTGACCCAATCACCACCCAGATTGGCCAGAACGTGGCCGACTTCTTGCTCTACAATCTCCGCCAGGGCCTTATTCCTAAGAGCTTCCTCAATCTGCAGAGCGGCGTGGGCTCAGGTGCCAACGCTGTGCTCGGCGCTCTCGGCCAGTGTCCAGAGGTGCCTAACTTCAATATCTACACCGAGGTGCTCCAGGATGCTCCGGTTGCGCTCATGAAGCAGGGCCGCGTGCTCTCTGCATCTACCTGCTCGCTCACCGTGACCAACGACTGCCTCAAGGATATCTATTCTAACATCGACTTCTTCAAGGACAAGCTCGT
>JAZUHM010000416.1:0-1726 GCA_045641725.1 Bacteroidaceae bacterium
GAGCGCCTATAAGGTTAGCTTCATCGTTTGGGCTGTGGCTATCGTAGTTTGCATCGGCTTCTTCGCAGTCAAGGGCCTCAACGCAGGTATCGACTTCGCCGGCGGTCGCAACTACACCGTGCTCTTCGACAAGCAGGTTAACACAGAAGATATCAAGAAAGACGTGGCAACCACCATCCAGGCATCAGATCCAAATGCCAACGTGAGCATCCTCGCTCTCGGTGCTGATGGCAACAAGGTGCGCATCTCTACCACATATAAGATCAACACCACAGAGGCCGACACACTCGTTGACTCAGAGATCGAGACCCTTATCTATCAGGGCCTCAAGGCAGGCAACAAGCTCGCTGAAGGCGTGACAGAAGCAACATTCAAGGATCGTGACAACCAGCAGGGCGGTTCAATCATCTCTTCTCAGAAGGTGAACAACCAGGTAGCTATGGACACCACCAAGAACGCCCTCATCGCTGTGGCACTCGCTTTGGTAGCAATCTTCCTCTACATCTTCATCCGCTTCCGCAAGGTTGCGTTCTCAGTAGGTAGTACAGTAGGTTTGATTTGCGACGCCGTGCTCATCATCGGTACCTTCTCAATCTTCTGGGGCATCCTGCCAATCAGCCTCGAGGTTGACCAGACATTCATCGCAGCCGTGCTGACCTGTATCGGTTATTCAATCAACGACAAGGTGGTAATCTTCGACCGTATCCGCGAGTATATCAAGCTTTATCCAAAGCGCGATCGTCAGGAGCTCTTCAACACCTCTCTTAACACAACCCTCGCTCGTACCATCAACACCTCAACCACCACATTGCTCGTATTGCTCTGTATCTTCTTCCTCGGTGGAGACAGCATCCGCAGCTTCGCATTCGCAATGATCCTCGGTGTGATCTACGGTACCTGCTCATCAATCTTCATCTCTGCGCCACTTGCATTCCTCGTAATGGGCCGCAAGATCAAGCAGGAAGAGGCAGAAGCAGCAGTAGCTGAGGCATAATAAGCCAACCCGCCATTCCGGCCCCGCCGCGAATAGCACCCTATAGCAAAGTGGCGCAACCAATCACAGGTTGCGCCACTTTTTGATTATCATATAATGTCACGAGTGGGTAGTTAAACCCAAAATCTTCTACAGCCTTCGGTGAACGCGAATTATCGGAAATAGAACGAAAATTTTCGGAAATGATTTCCGTAGATTAGTGCCGCAGACGCTCACTTGCCTTCGGCTCACATTAATTTCCATATAATGAGACATTAATTTTTCATTAATTATTTTGAGTCGTATGGTGCTTGTCCTGTCTTATCACCAAACCAATAAAATTAATGAAAAATTAATGTTCCATTTACGATAATTCGTGTTTTAAAAACCAAGCGCCAGACGCCCACTTGCCTTCGGCTCACATTAATTTCCATATAATGAGACATTAATTAAACATTAATTATTTTGTGTCGTATGGTGCTTGCCCACTTTTACCACTAAACCAACAATAATTTTTGAAAATTTACGTCCCATTCACGATAATTCGCGTTAAAACCCCAGCGCCCTATTGCATGCGGCTAACGCAAATGCCCATAAATTATCCGTAAATTTAATCGTAAATTATTAGCCCCCATTTGAGTCGTCTGCTCCCCTAGGTGAGCAGTTTTGCAGGCTGACTGCTCAAAAGTAAGCCGCCCGGCTGTGTTATGGCGCCTTTTTAGGACTTGCTTGTCGGTCGGTGTCTCGGTCGGT
>JAZUHM010000417.1:0-4207 GCA_045641725.1 Bacteroidaceae bacterium
GACAGCAGCAGTTGCGACATGGGGCTGCACCCCTCTAGCAGGTAGTCGTAGTCTGCATCCACGCAGGCTATCATGTTGGGGCCCAGACCGTTGCTTAGGGCGGTGAGCAGGGCCGATTTCTTGCCTTTCTGCAGTTTGTTGCGCGAGGGCAGCATCACGTCGAAGTAGGTGTCGTCGGGCTCGATGTCGCTAAAGAGGTTGCGCCAGAAGAAGACGTCGTCGTAGCTCTCTACATAGGCCACGATGCGTCGCTTCTGCTTTTGTCCGCGCAGTTTGTCGGCGGCCTGCAGGTAGTTGCTGGTGAGGTAATTCTTGAGCTCGTAGTGCATGGCGGGGGATTATTGCAGTTCGATTTCGCTCACTTCGGTCACCGAGTCGAGCCACCCGTCCATAATCATGGCCGGCGAGTGGGTGGTGAGGATGATCTGTACGTTGGGGTTGAGGTCGCGTATGATGCCCACGAGCCGCTGTTGCCAATCGACGTGCAGGCTTACCTCGGGCTCGTCCATCAGCAGGATGCTGGGCTCGTTGTTTTGCAGCAGCACGGTGAGCAGAATGATGAGCATCTGTTTCTCGCCCGACGACAGGCTGTAGGGCGACAGCGTCTCGCCGTATTGGCAGAAGAGCAGCTCGTTGCTGGTGCGGTCAATGGTCTTGAGCGTGGTGCAAAAGAGGTTGTCGATTGTGTCCTGGAAGTTGGTCTTGGCCTGACTGACCTCTACGGCGCGGGCCTGGGCATCGGCTCCTCCCTGCGAGAGAATTTTTATCATCTGGTTGCCGATATTTACCTGATAGTCAAGGTATCTGCGCTGCAGTTCGTAGATGTGCCAGTCGAGCTCGGAGCGTATTAGTCCGTCAGTGAACTTGGCCGCTATAGATGCGGGTATCATGGTGTTGTCGAAGCTGCGGATCACATCAAACCTGATTTCGGCGGCGCCCTCGGGCTCGGTGGTTATCTTTACCCCCGTGGGCAGCGCGGCATAGAGCTCGCTTAGGCTCTGCTCGATGGCCTCGGGCGCATCGGCGTTGGAGTGGCGCGCCAGTTCCTCGCTGCGCGTTTTCTGCATGAGGCTCAGGTGTTCGGCCAGTTTGTTGAGTATGGTGGTTTTGCCCATACCGTTTACTCCGCTCAGGATGTTTACCTGCGGGTTGAGCTGCCAGCAGATGTGCTTGCGGCCTTTCCAGAGACTGTCTATCTCAATCTGTTTGATGTAGTTGGCTCTCATATTTTGTCATTTTTCAATGCAAAAATAATAATTCTAATCATTTTAGATAAAAAATAACTTTATTTATCAGTGTTTTGGGCAAATAAGATGTAACTTCGCACCGCAAAATACTAATATGAAGCGATTTTTAATCATACTTGCATTCACCATTGCCACCGTGCTGAATATTGCAGCCCAGGAGGCGCGGCCTGACAGCCTGATGACCCAAAAGCCATCAGAGCGCGCAGAGTCCCGAGGCCGCCATGCGCATATCGAAGACCCGATGTTCCCCACCCGCCACCGCCCTCGCTACGACGATGAGTGGGATGCCCACGAGGGCGTCAATGTCCGAGTGAGCGCCAGCGCCACAGTGGGCCTGGGCAGCGGCAGTCCGAGCGGCGTAGGCATAGGCCGCAGTCTGGACATCCTCTATGTGTCGCCCATTAAAAACAAACTGGGCTATACCCTGGGCGCATCGACCTCAGGCATGGACTGGGGCGGATTGCGCTTCAACGAGGTGGGGCTGCACGGCAGTATGAGCTATTTCCCTTCCGATAAACTCACGCTCACTCTCACTGGCTACAAGTCGCTGCTGGCCAACGGCAACAATACGATGTTCTATCCGTGCGGTTTCTATGGCGCGCCGTATGCTGGCGGGCCGTATTGGGACGCTCCATTCTTTGGCCGCCCGGGCTTCTGGGGTGGGAGAGTGGCGCCATATATGGGCGGCATGGGCTGGCCCGCCGGCTATGGCTATTACGGCTATCCCGCTGGCCACTTAGACAACTATATAGGCGGCGATATCAATTGGAAGCTCGGCCGCAGCAGCTGGCTCGAGGTTCACATCGGCACTGGCAGCTGGAGATAGTCTCGCAGGCCCTCGCCGCCATCTTGCCTCGCGAAAGAAATACTAATTACTGACAGAAGGCGACTCAAATTTGAGATAACGGCTCGTCACACAAGCACCATCGGCACATTCTCTTGCGCCGATGGTGCTAATTTATACGCAGGTGTGAAAAGTTCTACATTATTTTACCTCAAGCTTGTGGCCGTTGACGATGTAGATTCCTGGTCGGAATGGGATGATGTGGACACCTTCTACCGGCTGGTCAAACTGGAGGACGCCATCGAGGCTATAGACGCGGAGCGGCTCCTCGACAGGGTGAATGACGCGGATGGCGTTGGCCATAGGCGTGTAGCGCAGGTCAGGATTGCCCTGCACGGTTTCGTACACCGAGGTCTCGTCGTCGGGCTTGAGTACTTCCACAGGGGTACACATGAGGGTAAAGCCTGCAATGTCGATGCCATTCCAGCCCTTGATGTTGATAATCATGCCGATGGTGACTTGCTGCTCCTCGCCTACGGTGAAGGAGACGGTGGTGTCGCTAAGGCTGACAAAGGCCTCTGATTTTTTCTCGTAGTTGGTCATATCTACAAACTCAGAGCCCATGACTACGCAGAGGTAACTGCTGTCGGCAGCGAAGGCACCCGAAGCGCCCTTGTGGACTGTGAGCTGATAATAGCCTGCTGGCAGAGAGAGTGTTTGGTAGATGGTGTGGTTCAGCAGAGTGTCGGCAAATCCGTAGTAGCCAGTGCGGATGTTCATGTCGGAATTCAGCGACTTGTTGACGTAAGCACCCGTGGTGGCTTTGTCTGTGTGGATGGTGTTTGCCAGCTGCCATGTAGATCGCTCGTCGCCAGTAAGAAGCTCAAGGTTGGACGCTGCGCTGGCTGTGCTGACGGGCTGGCCCGTAGTGAGGAATGGCGCACGAGGATTGGTGATGTACTGGTCGGTGACGTCGTCAGGCTGGCCGCCCTCAAAGTCGAGGGTGAACACGCCGAGTGATGAAGACCATGCGTCGCCATCAGGGCCAAAGTCAATGCGAGTGGCGGTATTATTGTTGCCCGTGGCATCGAGCACATTACCCGAACTCTGATTAAACTGGTAGTATGCGAGGAGGCCCTGCTGCTCCACGGCAGCGGTGATTTCCTCTGCGCTCATTGGCTGGTTGCAGATTGCCTGGAGTTTGCTTTGGGCGAGTGCTTTGTTCCAAATGCGCAGTTCGTCGATCATGCCGTTGAATTGAGTTTCCTTGCCAGCGAGCAAGAGAGAGCCGGTCCATGCGGGACTGGTGAGACCGACTTTGCCAGAAGGCTGGCTGAAGAGCTCTGCATCGCGATAGAACTTGACGGTGCCCGCACTGATGCTGAAAGCGTAGTGATGCCACTCGTTAGGCACCACAAAGCCCGGCGCGGAGGTCTGCGACTTGCCGTTGAAAGTGAGGGTGAGAGAGCCGTCGGTGTTGCAGATGGTAGAGAATAGCCCGTCCTCGGTGCTCATAGCGAGTGCTCCGTCGAGGTTGTAAGGATGGAGCCATGTGTCAATGGTGAGCGAGCGCACGGTGGATGTAAATAGAGTTGGTATCGCAAGAGACTCGCCGCCTTGGAAATAGAGGCCCGTGCCTGGGTCTGCATTGCTCACGGAGAACGCCATGCGCTGAGTCTTGCTGACAGTGCCTTGAGGATTGCTGCACTTGAGAGTGAGGTTATAGCGACCCGGGTACTGAGGGGTGAATGCCGTGTTCTGCGCATGGATAATGTAGTTGTGCTTGCCGTTGACGTGGTTGATTTCCCACTGCCAGGTCTCGGGGCCATAAAGTGTCTTGTCGGTGAAGTAAACCTTGTCGCCAATCAGCACGGCCGAAGGCTCAATGCCAAACTGAGGCTGTGGAGCCGAGGCAACCGCTGTGATGCTCTTTGTCACTGACGACGAGCCCGCGGCGTTGGTCGCGGTGAGGGTCACTTGATAAGAGCCAACCTCGAGGAATCTGGCCATTGCATTGGTGGCATCTTGTTCTTCCACATCGGCTCCTGGCATGCTCCAATGGTATGTGCAGTTGATGCCGGTAGAGTGGTTGATGAAGGAGAATGCGTCCTTGGCAGGCAGGTTGTCAATGGCTACATCAAAGTCTGCCACTGGCATAGGAGGCTCAACGGCATTG
>JAZUHM010000418.1:0-7900 GCA_045641725.1 Bacteroidaceae bacterium
TTGTTCACAGCGCTGTGAACGAAATTTATTGCGCATTTCGTTTTTGCAAGAGCGAAATAAGGTCAGGAGAAATCGCAGCAAAATCTATAGGCTGCGCCGAGGCTGCGGGCCGACGGGCGCTACTTTGCTGCGGGGAAAGTCTTGCCCTGGCGTATCTGGTCGAGGGCGGCGCGCACGTTGTCGTCCTTTTGGTTGAGATACTTTGTGGCCTGCTGGTCGCCAAGGATATAGTCTATCACGTTATACATGATGGCGGTCTCGAGGCGGCGCTGCGATTTCTTGATCAGCAGATTGCGGCGCTTGAGGCCCTTCTCCTCGGCAAAGGTGGCAAAACGGTCTATAAGGTTCTGGCCCTTGAGGTAGGCAGCAAAGTCCTCGCCGGTAGAATACTTTGAGAACTGCTTGCGGTGGCTGTCGGCATAGAGATAGCAGAACTGCTGAATGAGCTGGCGGTTCATCGCCTCAAGCAGATAGGATGTTATCTCGGTGGTATCGACCGGAATAAAGATATCGGGCATCACTCCACCGCCGCCATAGACCACGCGCTTCTTGGCGGTGTAATATTTCTGGCCGGTGAAGTGGATGCTGTCCTTAGAATAGAGTTCGCCGTTCTGATAGCGGGCATAGAGGTCGTTTTGGTAATCCTCGTACTTGCCTTTGACGTACGGCTTTTGCAGGCAGCGGCCCGACGGGCTGTAGTAGCGGGCCACGGTGAGCTTGAGCAGCGAGTGGTCCTTCAGTTCAATGGCCTCCTGCACCAGGCCCTTGCCAAAGGTGCGGCGACCAATCACAAGGCCGCGGTCGTTGTCCTGAATGGCAGCTGAGAAAATCTCGCTGGCAGAAGCCGACATCTCGTCCACCAGCACCACAAGCGGGATGTTGGGATAATTGCCGCGGCCATCGCTGCGATATTCCGCCTTCTGGAATTTGCGGCCCTCGGCATAAACGATCAGATTGTTCTTGGGCAGGAAGATATTGGCCAGCGTGACTGCGGCATCCATATAGCCGCCGCCGTTTTCACGCAGGTCTATCACGAGACTCTTGCAGCCCTTCTGGCTAAGTTCGGTGAGGGCGGTGAGCATCTCCTCGTATGTCTTGCGTCCGAAGCTGGTTATCTTGACGTAGCCCGTGGTTTTGTCGAGCATGTGGTAGGCGGTGATGGTCTTTACCGGCACCTCGCCACGTATCACCTCCACGGTGCGCACGCCCTTTGAGCCGCTTCGCATTACGCCTATCTTGACGTGCGATTTATCCGGGCCCTTGAGGTGCTTCATGGCGTAGTCGTTGGTCAAGAACTCGCCCACGAAACTTTTATTATCGACTTGCACAATCCTATCTCCCGGCATCAGACCGGCATCTTCCGACGGGCCGCCCGGCACAACGCGGATAATGCGCGCAGTATCGTTGATGATTGAGAAAATCACGCCAATACCCGAGAAAGAACCGTTCAGTTCCTGCATTTCAGCCTCCACTTCCTTGGCCGAAGTGTAGGTAGAGTGAGGGTCAAGCTCATGCAGAATGCCGGGCAGCGAAGTTTCGGCCAGGCTGTCCAGGTTTATCTCGTCCACATAACGATCCTGCACGGCGTAGAGTACCTCATATATTTTATTATTGGCCGAGTTGACCACGCTCAGGCGGTTGTTGCTGAAGATATTGGCGAAGAATGTGCCAATCACAATGCCAGCCACAACACTAATGGCTACGACCAATGGCAGGAAACTGCGCGAATTGTTTGTGCTCATACTATAATCTATATTAATATGCTAATTGGGCGCCAAAGATAGCAAATAATTTTGGAGACAAAGGGGTGTTTTTGAAATTATTCGTCAACTTTAACAAATTTTGTCTCAATACCCGCTCTTTCCAACAGGCGAATGCCATCGTCGAGTCGGTATTTCTCGCCATAGACCACGCGCTTTATTCCGCACTGAATGATGAGTTTTGCGCAATCAATGCAGGGCGATGCCGTCACATAGAGCGTAGCGCCGTCGCTGTTTTGCGACGACCGCGCAATCTTGGTAATAGCATTTGCCTCGGCGTGGAGCACATAGGGTTTGCTCACGTTGTTTTCGTCTTCACACACGTTTTCAAAGCCCGACGGCGTGCCGTTGAATCCGTCGCTGATGATTGCGCCGTCCTTTACCAGCAGTGCGCCCACCTTACGGCGCTCGCAATATGAGTTTTCTGCCCAGATTCGAGCCATACGCAGGTAGCGGATATCCAGCACATCCTGTTTTCTATTCTCGTTCATCGTAATTTGTTTTTAATTATTTATTGCGTTTTGGTGCGGGCTTGATGCCGTCGCGCACAAGCATGGCATTGATAGACGGATTGCGCCCACGGAAATTCTTATACAGCTCCGACGGATGCTTAGTGTTGCCGCGCGAGAGGATTTCGCGGCGGAATCGGTCGGCAGTCTCGGTGTTAAAGATTCCCTCCTCCTTAAACGCCGCAAAAGCATCGGCATCGAGCACCTCCGCCCACTTGTAGCAATAATAGCCTGCGGAATAACCGCCCGTCATGATGTGATTAAACTGAGTACTCATGCACTTGCGCATCTTTGTCTGGCGGCCCACCATCGCCGGCTGCCAGGCTTTTTTCTCAAACTCAATGACATCTTCCTCCAAAGGCTCGGTGCGAGTGTAATAAGCCATGTCGAGCAGGCAGAAAGCCAACTGGCGAAGACAGTCGAGGCCGACATTGAAATGGCGGCTGCGGATTACGCGCTCAATCAACTCGTCGGGCAAAGGCTCACCCGTTTCATAATGGCAGGCAAACGTATTGAGGAACTCCTTTTCGAGAGCAAAATTCTCCATAAACTGCGATGGCAGCTCCACAAAGTCCCAATAGACATTGGTGCCCGACAAACCCTGGAATCTGCACTGCGAGAATATCTCGTGGAGGCCGTGACCAAACTCGTGGAGGAAGGTGCTGACCTCACCCAACGTGAGCAGCGCAGGCTTAGAGGCAGTAGGCTTTGTGAGATTCATGCACAAAGACACGTGAGGACGCACGTTTTCGCCGTTTTCTGCAATCCACTGCTCCTGATAAGACGTCATCCAGGCGCCGCTCTTCTTGTTGCTGCGCGGATGGAAGTCTGCGTAAAGCACAGCCAGATACTGGCCGTCTTTATCAAACACTTCGTAGGCCACGACATCCTTGTGGTAAACCGGAATAGCGACGTTCTTCTTGAACGTAATGCCATACAATCGTGTGGCAAGGCCAAAGACGCCATCTATCACGCGGCTCAGTTCAAAATACGGGCGCAGCATCTCGGCATCAAAGTCGTACTTTTCCAACTGCAGCTTGTGGGTGTAATAACCCATGTCCCAAGCTCTTGGCTTAAAGCCCTTGCCCTCTATTTTGCGGGCGAAGTCGCAGATTTCCTTGTAGTCAGCCTCTGCCACAGGCTTGTAGGCCGCCAGCAACTTGTTGAGGAATTTCTCAACCGTGGCAGGATTCTTGGCCATGCGCTGCTTGAGAGCTGCATGGGCGTAAGTCTTGTTGCCACGCAGACGTGTGGCCTCAAGCTTGAGGTTCACGATGTCGCGCACCAGCTGCAGGTTGTTATACTTATTGTTCTTGATACACAGGGTATTGTGCGCCACCCAGACCTTGCGGCGCAGCTTGCGGTTGTCGCAGTACGTCAGCAGCGGGCCGAAGCTTGGGCGATGCAGCGTAAAGAGCCAGCCCTCAAGTCCCTTTTCTTTTGCCGCATTGGCTGCGAGCTCAAGCTGCAGTTCAGGCATGCCGGCGAGCTCAGCCTTGTCGGTGACGTGCAGCTTAAAGCGGTTGGTGTCTTTCAAAACGTTCTGCGAGAATTGCAGAGCCTTGAGCGAGAGCTGCTTGGAGATCTCCATCAAGCGGAGTTTCTTTTTGGGAGGCAATCCCACGCCGCGCTTCACAAAACCGTCGTACATCTTGTCGAGCAGAGTCTGTTCCTCCTCGTTCAGCTGCGGCTTGCTGTCTTTCACCGCCTTGATGCGTGCAAACAGTTTCTCGTTAAACATGATGCGGGTGCCGTGCTCCGAAAGCAGAGGCGTTAGCTCTTGAGCCAAAGCCTCGAGAGTGTCACTTGTGCAGGCGGTCAGCAGATTTCCCATCACGGTTTCTACTCTGCCCAGCAGTTCTCCGCTCTTGTCGAGCGCCAGAATGGTGTTTTCAAACGTGGGAACCTCGGGATTATTTACTATCGCCTCGATTTCTGCGTCTTCCTGCGCCATGCCCTCCAGAATGGCCGGCTTGTAATGACGCTCTTCAATCAGATTAAAAGGAACTGTGCCGTGCGGCGTGTCGTATGGCTGCATAAATGGATTGCCATTCTGCAACTTTGTATCGGTGGATTTAGTCATAGTAGTGCAATTTTAATACAAAATTATACATTAAATTTCAAACTAAGGTTAAAAATCAGCAGAAACCTTAAACTAAAGGGCTTGTTTTGCAGAAAATCATCAAATTTTTCATACTTTTGCATTATCAAACTCAAAAGAACGACAATATGAAGAAGATATTTTTCCCATTACTCAGCATTATTCTGCTTTTTAGCGCCATCGATTCCCATTCGCAGGGATTCACTCCCCACCGCGGCACGGTGAGCGACTCGTATAACTATTGGTTTTATGCTCCGCCAAGCGACGGCAACGAGAATTCGCACTATCCGCTGCTGATATTTTTGCACGGCAGGAGCCTCTGCGGACGCGACCTCAACCGCGTAAAGCGCTACGGCGCCATCGATGCTGTGACTCGCGGCAGGTATATCGATTCGTATATCATTGCCCCACAAAATCCCGGCGAGTCCTGGAATCCGCGCAAGATTATGAAGATTGTGGAATGGGCAGAGAAAAACTATAACGTCGATACAACCCGCATCTATGTCTATGGCATGAGCCTCGGCGGGTATGGCACCATTGATTTCGCCGCCACTTATCCCGACAAGGTGGCTTGCGCCATGGCTCTCTGCGGCGGTGGCTCGGTCAAAGACCTCACCGGCCTCAGCAAAGTGCCTTTGTGGATTGTGCACGGCACTGCCGACAGGGCGGTACCGGTATCTGCCTCCGACCGAGTGGTAGATATCATCAAGTCAACAGGCGACGACTCGCGACTTATCTACACTCGCATGCCAGGCGTTGACCACGGTCGCCCGGCCCGCATATTCTACATGCTGCAAACCTACGACTGGATGTTTTCGCACTCCACCAAGGACCCGGGACGCGAGATTAACCGCGACTTTTCCATCACCAACGACATGCTGAGCCGCGCCTATCAGGATCTGGGCAAGGACATAAACGTGGGCGACGACTATTAAAATCTGCCTGCCCATATATAATAATAAGGTACTAACATTTTTCAGCAACATGAAAGCCTCTATCATTCTGCTATCAGCACTTTTGCTGGCCGCATTGCTTCCCAACGCCGCGTCGGCTCAGGAAATCCGCCACCCAAAGATTGGCGCCGAAGCCGAAGCGCCCGACGGGCTCAAAATAAAGCTCGTTGGCAAACACCAGCGCTTCTCTACCGCCACACAGGGCTGGGACGAAGACATCAACTCGCCAAAATCAATCAACATCCACCCCGACGGCTCTAAATACTACGTCAACTCTCTGGAGGGCTGCCGCACTATTGCCTACGACATGAAGACCCACCAGAAAGTGGCCGTCGTCAAGCACTCGTTCAACGGCAGCGAACAATCCCTATGGGCCAAGCCATCAGGCCTCTACCCCTTTACCCACTACGCCGCCTCAAATGTATTTGACGGCAAACCGGTAGAAAGCACCTTTACCCACGGCGGCCGCTACCTATGGGTGCCGTATTACCGCCGCTCGTTTGACATCAACGCCCAGGACCCCTCGGCCATAGCCGTAATCGACACACGCACCGACAAGATTATACGCATGTTTGAGACCGGCCCGCTGCCTAAGATGATTGCCACAAGCCACGACGGCAAGACTGTGGCCGTTTCACACTGGGGCAACAACACCGTGGCACTGCTCGACGTGAGCGGCGACGACCCCACAGCCTGGCACCACACCAAGATGCTCGTGGTGGATTATGTACTGCCGCTCAACTACAGCACCACAGTGTCGGTTGACCGCGACAACGGCAGCGGCTACGCCCTGCGCGGCACCGTCTTCACACCCGACGACAACTACCTGCTCGTGGGATGCATGGGCGGCGACGGCGGAGTAGCAGTCATAGACCTCAAGAGCGGAAAATACCTCGGCCGCGTCATGGGCATGATGACCAATGTGCGCCACCTCGTCATCTCCAACGGATATCTCTATCTCAGCATCAACGCCGGCGGATGCATACAGCGCATCAGCCTCGACACATTCCTCAGCACAGCCCGCACAATGGACGGCTCAACCAAGAAAAAGGTCACACTCAACGGCTGGGAGACATGCAAAGTCGGCACCGGCGCACGCACCATCGAACTGTCGCCAAGCGGCCGTTACGCCTTCGCAGCATGCAACAACGCCTCAAAACTCTGCGTGGTAGATACACGCACCATGAAGCAAATCACAAGCATCGACGTCGATTCCTACCCCGTGGGACTTGACATCAGCGACGACGGCAAATACGTGATCGTCACCTCGCAAGGCCGCTCCAACGGCGGAGGCAATGCCGTCAACATCTACGAAGTCAGCTACCCCGAACCCGAAGCAGTGAGCCTCGACGGATGCAAAGACGAGATGGGAGTCACACCCGCCGACACCACTCAGGCCGACACCACCCGCAACAACGCCGACCAAACCAGCGAGACAGGCATCCTCACCACCAACAACATCATCTACGCCAGCTGCGGAACAGCCTTCATAGCGCTTGCCACAATCGGCATCTGCGCCATCAAGAAGAAAAAAAGCTGACAGCACCGAAATCATAACCTCCCGAAGAAAGCAATTTAGCTGTCAATCACAAAGACACAACAGCTCTTCA
The DNA here is from genome assembly GCA_045641725.1 of Bacteroidaceae bacterium. GTDB lineage: Bacteria > Bacteroidota > Bacteroidia > Bacteroidales > Bacteroidaceae > UBA6382. Next base: position 6,934 of record JAZUHM010000418.1, read on the forward strand.
CAACGAAAAATCACAAAAAACGACATTCAAACGCATGCTGACTCAGGTTAGCATGCGTTTTATTTTTTCTGCCCGAGACCACCCCACCCCGCAGCGTGCAAAAAACACCTTGCTGCGCAACAAAAATCACAAGATTCGAGATAAATCTGGTTCACAGCGCTGTGAACAATCGTTCACAGCGCTATGAACAATCGTTCACAGCGCTGTGAACAAACGTTCACAGCGCTGTGAACTGAATTTATCTCGAAGTTAGAATTTTTAAGAGCGAAATAAAAACACGCAAGAGCGCACCTAAAGAGTTGGAAATCAAGCCGTATCCTCCCCTGGTTAGGGGCAAATCACATAAGAAGCGATTTGGGACTCTTTGTACTCATTTTTTACAGGTATTTGTACTAGAAGATGTGGTTAAGTCGTCTCCTCCCCTGGTTAGGCGAGGTGCCCGTAGGGGAGAGGGGTAGCCCCAAACTAAGTTACTAACTTTGGTAAGTTCTACCCCTCACCGCTTCGCGGAGCTCCCCTAAACAGGGGAGCAGACGACTCAAATGGGTGCGTTGGTATAAGCATTGCAACAATATAATAAATGTGTACAAAGAGTAGCCTAAACAGGGGAGCAGACGGCTAAAATGCGAGCAGTTTTGCAGGTTTACTGCTCAAAAGTAAGCCCTTTTTTTGAAAAATAGGCACAACGCCTTGAAATCTAATCTATTGCAAACAATTTGAAAATTATTAGCGGACACTAATAAAATTTTTCACAAAAAAATCACCCCAAAAAAAAATCCCGCACTTTCGTGCAGGATCCTTAATTTCTTGTTGTGGGTGCTGATGGATTCGAACCACCGAAGTCGAAAGACAGCAGATTTACAGTCTGCCCCATTTGGCCGCTCTGGAATACACCCAAACTTTTTGAGCCTCTTGTCGGATTCGAACCAACGACCCCGAGATTACAAATCACGTGCTCTGGCCAACT
>JAZUHM010000419.1:0-2310 GCA_045641725.1 Bacteroidaceae bacterium
CCCCAGCAGTAATAGCCGCCAAAGCTCTCAGCCTTGCCGTCGGTCACGCCCACATTATATTCTGCGAACTTAGGGCCATTTTCCCAGAGCTGCACCCAAGGAACATCAACCTCATCGCCACCAATTGTTGCTTTGGCAGTGCCTGTTGTTGGCTCTGGTTGTGGGTCGTAAATTGCACGAACAGAGTAGCCGTATTTACGATTGTGGCCATCCACAAGCTTATAGTTTAAGCTCAAGTAGTGCACGAATTTTTCATTCATCGGCGTAGAAGACCAGTAGGAGCACCAGCTACCCGGGTAGTGGATACTACCGCTATGCCAGTAGCCAGCAACGGGAAGGAATATGCTATTAGACTTATAAGGTTCTGCCTTGCCTGTGATTTTGAATCCATCCACACTATTAACGGTTGTCTTCTCAATATCACAGTTGTCCAAAAGAGCCTGAAACTCTGCCTGTGTCGGCATACGCCATGCGTTTCCCCAGAGGTTGGTGGCGGTATCATCATTGCCGGTGAGAGCATCGTTACTTTCTTTACATGCTTCATTTGGATCCTTGTCTATGCTGCTTCCCCAGCAGTAATGGCCGCCAGCACTCTCAGCCTTACCGTCGGTCACGCCGACATTGTACTTTGCAAACCTAGGGCCATTCTCCCAAAGCTGAATCCACTCGACATCAGTTTGTGCGCCATTGATGTTTGCTTTGCCTGTGCCAAAAGTGCCTGGAAGAGGTTGTGGCACGTCCCATGTCACACTTTCTACCTCATCAAAATCAAACACTGTAACTGTTCCGTCATTTTCAGTAACGACCATATAGCGCTCAGTGTTTGTCTGCGCCATCATAGCCGTTGGCAATGCTATCAGCATGAATAGCAATGCCAAGAGTATGTTTTTATAATTATTCTTGTTCATATCTTGTGAAATTATCGATGATTAATGTTTAATTTACTCTGCCAGCACCGCGCGGACAGAGTGGCCGTAGCTGCGGTCGTATGCGTTCACTTTCTTGTAACCTCCTGCATCGGAGTCCAGACAGAACGCATCTCTGCTGAGATTAGGTGTAGAAGTCCAGTAGTAGTCATTGCCGCCCAAATCGTTGACACTGTTATTGAAAAATGCGCCAGCAGCAGGAAGAAAGATGCTGTTGCCCTTATAATCACCCTTGCCGGTAAAGATTCTGCCCTTTACGTCAGATTCTTTGTAGTTGCTTGTCCATTCCGTATTGCAGTTGACAAGAAGAGCCTCAAGCTCTGCCTGGGAAGGCATACGCCAGTTACTACCCCATAAGTTGGTGGCAGTATCGTCAGTGCCTGTGAGAGCATCGGTTCCTTCTTTGTATGCCCTATTGGAATCTTTGTCTATGCTCTTACCCCAGCAGTAATATCCGCCGTATTCTGTTGCTGATGTTGCACCAACGTTATACTCTGCGAACTTAGGACCATCAGCCCAGAGCTGAATCCACTTGACATCGACTTGGTTGCCACCGATATTCGCTTTAGCTTTACCAATTCCAATTCTCGGATCTTCATTTGTCCACTCTACCTTAGCGATGTTCTTCGCCACAAAGCGCGTCTCCTCGCCATTCGTTTTCGTCACGACCATCGTCGTGCCCTCGGTTTGTGCCTGCGCCACGGCAGACACACACATCAGCATCACCAGGAATGCTGACAGTTTGTTGATTAAATGTTTCATCTAATTTTTGTTTGTGTTATTATTATCTTTGCTTTTCTTCTTTTTGTGTGACTATGTGGTCACCAACTAAATTACAAAGGTACGCATAACACGCATAAACACCAAAAAACATTGTTCGCCTGCTACAATATCTTTATTTTTGTAAGAGACGAACAACTTTTTGCGATGAAATGGGGATTTTTTGCGCCTGCGGCGGTTGGTTTTTAAACGCGAATTATCGAAAATGGTACGAAAATTATTTGCTCGTTGGTGGGTTTTTTAAACATTAATTATCATAAATAGGACATTAATTTTTCATTAATTATTTCGAGTGAGCGCCCTCCCGACCAAAAAAATTAATGAATAATTAACGTCTTAATTTATGATCATTAACGTTAAAATCAAAGCGCCGAAGGCGATATAATATTTTTTAAACGCGAACTATCGTGAATGGAACGTAAATTATTCGAAAATTATTTGTTCGTTAGCGGTGTTAAAAACAATAATTATCATCAATTGAACATTAATTTTTCATTAATTATTTTTGTCTGGTAAAACAAAAGACTGTAATTGAGTCGTCTCCTCCCCTGCTTAGGGGAGGTGGCTCGAAGAGCCAGAGGGGTAGGACTTACCAAAGTTAGTA
>JAZUHM010000420.1:0-7673 GCA_045641725.1 Bacteroidaceae bacterium
ACCATAGGCCACGACACTGCCACCGCCATGCGCGCCGGAGTGCTGCGAGGCCTGCAATACGAGATTGAGGGCTACATCCGCTCGCTCCGCACCGAGCTTGACGACCTCTGCGTCGTGCTCACCGGAGGCGATACCGCCTTGCTGCAATCTCTTATTCCCGAAAAAACAGAGGCCGACCCACTCCTCGTGCTCAAAGGCCTTAACTATATCTTAAACCACGATGAAACAGACATTTAGAATACTCCTGCTTACGGCCGTGCTCAGTTCGGCGATTCTTGGCATGCACGCACAAAACAGCGGCATCAACTCCCCCTACTCACGCTACGGCTGGGGAATCCTGGGCGAGACTGCCTCGGGATTTAACAAGGGTATGGCCGGCGCCGGCTACGGCATGCGCCAAGGCAACATCATCAACTACCAGAACCCTGCCGCCTACTCGGAGATCGACTCGCTCACCCTGCTCTTCGATGCCGGCATCTCGCTCCAAAACGGCACCTACAAGGCCGGCAGCAAGTCTAAGAACGCCCAGAACTCCACTCTGGATTACCTGGCTGCGGCCTTCCGCTTGGGCAAAGGGCTGGGCTTCTCGCTCGGTCTCAGACCCTATTCGCACATAGGCTACGATTTCAGTTCCACACTCAACCTTGACGACATCGACGGCTACGGCAGCAAGACATCCACCTCCACCTACCACGGCGAGGGCGGACTCCATCTGGTATATGCCGGCATCAGCTACAGCCCCATCAAGAACCTCTCGGTGGGCGCCACGGCCAAATACATCTGGGGCGACTACGCCCACTCGTCGTCGGTGACCAACAGCGACAACAACGTATTTACACTCACCCGCCGCTACACCGCCAGCCTCAACGCCGCCACATTTGACTTTGGACTGCAATATACCTATCAGATAAACAAGAAAGACCAGGTGACCCTGGGCCTCACCTACGGCATCTACAACCGCACCAACCAGCGCGCCACCTTTGTCAACATGCAGAGCGGCACCGGCACCATCAGTTCCGACACTGTCAACGTGAGCAACGCCTTCCAGCTGCCCACCACCATCGGCGCCGGCCTCACATGGAACCACGGCTACAAATGGATTGTGAGCGCAGACTACACACTGCAGCGCTGGGCAAAATGCCGATTCCCCGAACTGCAGGAGAAAAACGGCCAGTCAATCTACAAGGTGGGCTGGAACTCATTTAAGAACCGCCAGCAGTTTGCGCTCGGCCTACAGTATATGCCAAACCCGCGCAGCATCAAGGTGAGAGACCACATCTGCTACCGCGCCGGCGTTTCGTACACCACCCCCTACACCAAGGTAAACGGCAAAGACGGCCCTAAGTCATATATGGCCACCGTGGGCGTGGGACTGCCTATCGTCAACAAACACAACAACAGGTCTGAGGCCAACATCTCAGTCCAATACGAGCACTGCGATTCCAAGGCTGTCTCGGCCATCAAGGAAGACTATTTCCGCCTCTGCCTGGGCCTGACTTTCAACGCCAACTGGTTTAGCAAGTGGAAGGTGCAATAATATGAAGAAACTCCTCATCACAGCATTCGCCACAGTCATAATTGCTGCCATCGCCTCGTGCGGGGGCAGCGATTTGCCATCGGCGCCCGCCGTCAAGAATCCCGACTCTGCCGCCGTGATGACAACCTACGGAGTCTCCAAACTCATCTCCGACTCAGGCCTCATCCGCTACAAGATTGTGGCGGAAGAATGGATGGTCTATGAGCGCACCAATCCGCCGCGCCACGAATTCAAAAAGGGACTCCTGCTGCAGCGATTCAACCAGAAATTCCACATCGAGATGTACATCACCGCCGACACCGCCTACTGGTACAACCAAAACCTCTGGGAACTGCGCGGCAGGGTGTGCGTATGGAACGAAGACGGCACCATCTTCAACTCGCAGAAACTATACTGGGACATGCAGAAACACGAGTTCCGCTCCAACGTCTATTCCCACCTCAAGACGCCAGACAAAGAAGTCGAGGGCAGCAATTTTGTATCCGACGAGCAGATGCGCCGCTACATAATCAACAACAGCCGAGCCACATTCCCACTGCCCAACGAGAGCCTCGACGCCGACTCCGCCGCCACACCAGCGCCATAAACCGCCAACAACACCACTGCCTAAAATTATCTCCCAGGCCTTTCAAACCAAGAGATTTTTTAGGCTATTTTTTTGGCTCAGTGGAAATTCCGTGGGGATAAATATAATATCAAAATGATCAAAAAGTCCACGCATGGGCTTTAGGGCCTTAGAGCCCTTTGATGGGTAGCGGTGCAGAATCCTGGCAAATTCTCCGAATTTTCCAATATTCTGCACCCCTCACCCATCAGCCTTCGGCAAAGCCCATGCGCGGAAGAAAAAGTCCCTACGGGAAAAAAAAGGGCTTCGCCAATAAAAAATAAAGGAATTAAAGAGGAGTTAACGGACGATACTAATGTCTCGCATGGTGCACTAATTCTCGGTTGAGACATTTTTTGATTGTCGAAGACTTTTTTTGGCGTAGCCACTTTTTCTTTTGGTACAGACTTGCAGTGGTGCTTGGCACCACTACTGCTGCGGGTGGGGCTGGCTGTTAAGAGTTTACTCTTATAAAGGCAGCCTCGTCCGCAGCAGTAGCCGAAAGGCGCAAGTCTGTGACAAACTTTTTGATCACATGTTTTGATTAAATTATTTCAAACGTCCCCAGTATTTTTCCACTGAACCCATTTTTGTCTTTCACATAAAAATCATAAGCGTTTGCACTTCCGCAAAGCAAAATAATGGATGATAATAATTTCATTTTTTGTCATTTTAAATATATATATAATAAAAACAGATTCGACAAATATAATAATAGTTTTGAAGGAAACAATCAAATTCATCATTTATACGATAACTATTTGTGAGGTTTTCCAAAACTACAAACAAACGATAGGGTATAATAATCCGTAAGGCCATAAGTAAACGATTCTGTACGCGAATTTGCAGATATATTGTAATTCCGATTTGATTGCTGATGAAATATATCAACAGCCTCAAATTTAAGTTCACCTTTGCCTTTAAGCATTTTCATGCTTAGTGACGCGTCAAACAAACATAAATCTCTGTTCATCTCTTTAACAACATAACCATCCCGGCCATCAATACTCATATTCATTCCCAATATGAATCGACCGAATCTTACTGTACCAGATACTCCTGCAGTATAGTTAAAATAATTACATTTTGAGTTTGCGCCATTGGTATTATTCCAATGCTGCAACCTTGTATTAGCATAACAGGTTATATTGAAATTATCTTTATCCCACATTAAAGAAACATCGTTGTCGAAGATTGTTAAATCCTGCGCATTTATAGAGTAAATGGGCGTATTTTCGTTAATATGAAGATAGCTATACTGCTTATTCATCAAAGCAGTAAGTTTGTGCTTGAGTTTCAATTTGGGGACTATGACCCAATCCAAAAGACTGCTGGCTTGCCAGGTATGACCACCAGGCACATTTACCATGGTTGACGTATAAATTCCAGTTTTGGGGTCATATTTTGTTTGCATAGATGCGTTATCGTATTGTTCTATAAGCGATATATCTCCTGCAATCATTAATTGGCGTTTAGGTATAGTTGCATTTATTTGTAAAGAATGAGTTAAAGAACTACCATGTCTGAGCCAGGCATTACCTTTAACAATGTGTAAAGGATTGCTGGTATCTACATAGTCTAACGATTGCAAAAAATCTGAAGGAGACTTACGGAATTGGCTATTTAATGAAATATTAAATAAGGTACTGAATTTATGAGTGATCTTTAATTCACCTGTTGGCATCAACAGATTTCGATGAGCAATAGTATCTATTTGCGCGATTCTAGTGTAATGCATACGCTGATGCATAATCTCAATCGCACCAGTCAGTGAAACAGTCATTTTGCTTGACAGTTTTTTTATCACGTCTGCGGTAAAACTATTTGTAAAATTAAGATTATTCTTATATTCACTATTGTTCTTATCTAATGGCAAATCTTTTTCATTCTTTGCAGAGGAAAACATCAGCTCCTGCATTTTCAAATCATACTCTTCTGCACTTCCGAAAAAACGAAATATTTTTTTGTCACTATAATTCTGTTCCAGACTATTTCCATATCTAAACGATATCACACCTCCACTCTTAAGCTGTAAATATGAAGTGTTGGCAAATTTATATGCTATTGCATGGGTCGGTGCCGTAGAGTATTGTCTGTCAATCATTGCCGACTCTGTATTTTGAACATAGAACTTCATCTGATTTGTAGAATGCGATCGCATTGTTCCATCTTGCATATATAAACGAAGATTGCTGATATTCCTCATCCTTTTGAACAATTTCACCCATGTCTCATAAGAAATCGACATTGAAGTCTCAAACATATTACACTTTGAGAAACTACTATAGCAGGTATAATTAGTTGGCATATTTCTCAGTTTGTCATCTAAAACCCCATTATTCAGATTGCCACTCAAGCCAATTGGCGAATTATCAAAGACGGCTTTGTCAGACATGTGATAATACTCATCCAAATTAAATCCAACATCTGCACGCACATCGAAAGTCCGTTTCTTTAAAAAGTCAGACTTTCTCCAGTTGAATGCTTTTACTGGTTTAATTGTAATGGTATGCTTATAGTCGCGATTTCGTTCTAATGCGTAATTTATATTTCCATCAGAGAGATAGTTTTCTGTATTTGACTCAAAATGTTTTCTATTATCGGAATGTAATAGTTCTGAGTTGTGCTGAATGTTTGAGTGCCAACTTTCTTCCAAAGTCATTTTAGTCTTTCGCTTCTCATAATTGGTGGCGACTTGCTGATTACGTATAACCGATGACTTATTTTTCTTTCGTCTTCCATCAAATGCATATCTGCCTACATCATATATATTATCGCCATCACTGATGCAACCTCCCACTTGAATTGGAGTTTTGTCAGACAACTTATATGCCGCACCCATCAATCCATAATATTGAGTTGTCTGGCCCAATATACCTGCATCGCCATACCAATTTTCCATCCAGGATTTTTTTATTCTGACATCAAGAACTTTTGTCTTGCTAAGTGTATCCTGTTCGGATACTTTATCGTACAGACGAATATCGCTTACCGCTTCTGCATCTATTTTTGTCAAAAATGTTGAAGCGGCAAGGCTTTCATGCTCATTCATTATCATTAAAAGTGGTTTTCCTAACCAGGAAAGTTGACCCAATTCGTTCACTTCCACACCAGGCAATTTGCTAATGAGTTTTGCGATACGATCACCTTTATGCAAATTAAATGCAAGAGGGTCAAAAATAATCGTATCGCCTCTCATATAGAATTGTTTCCGTTTTCCTTTAACAACAACTTCAGCCAAATACGAATTCAATTTAAGTTTTATCGTGCCTATATTAACAGAATCGCTTTTGCCGACTAGGACTTTTGTGAATTTCTGATCATCATATCCAATATAAGAAAACATGAGGTTCATTTCGCCTTCTTTTGCAACAAACGAAAAACGCCCTAAAGAATCCGTCAGACAATCGATTCGACTGGTAATTTGATTTATATCTTTATTTTGGCGGATAGTAGTTGCTCCTTTTATGTGAACAGAGCATATTGGCTGCAGTGTATTCTTATCAACGATTTGACCCACTACAATCTCGGCACTCGCTTTCGAGAAGACAAATAACACAATTATGACAGATATAAAATAATATTTCATCGGTTGTACTAATCAAGGAGGGAACTTGGACTGTAAGAAAAACGAATCACACCTTTTCTCGCAGTTATATTGCATTATTATCAAACATGTCTATGAAATTCTATTTTACTACATAGTTTTAAACCTTAATCACATAACACATGCGAACGGCCTCATTTTAATAAATTCGGAATATTCTTTCTTCAACGTCCTTGAGTCTATAATTCCTATTTTTACCCACCCGTCAAATTCTCTGTTAATACTATCAATTATACATTTAACTTGTTCTATTTCATTGGGCAAGAAACCGCATTCTCTTAATTTTTTTTCACTATATAATAGTTTGATGTGATGTCGCACCATCTTGCTTGAACGAGGTGTTTTTAATATACACATGAACTTCTGCTTTGTGCTCGAATCAACATCAACTGTATCTATCAAATTTTCTAAAGCATAAGAAAAATTATATTCCATCTTCAGCATCAAACGTTTTGATGCTAATATACTATCGTTTTTTTCTAATGCGAAAACACTTGTTGGAAGCAGTAATACCACTAACAACATAATTCTTTTAAATAAAGTTTTCATAATTGAGAAGAAAAATGTTTGTTCTGAAAATGATTTAATGATTGATATTAATATTAACAGTTTCTGTAATTTCTTTGGAAGTTGGGATTTTATAGCCATTAATATGTGCTATTGCATGTAAACATCCTTTCACATTGCAACTAACTATAATGCTATAAGCCAATTGTTTTCGTAATGATAATTTTTATTAATCTCATCTCCTAATTGACAATAAACTTCTATCGATGACATAACAAGTATCTTGTCTGTTGACCACGGCACAATTTCAGTTTCTTCTGAAATAATTTTAATATTTGTTGTTTCTGTTGGCTGAGGGATTGCTGACGTAATATAAATTTCCGTATCCATTAATTCATTTGAATTAGGATTGCATTTAATCCTGAGAATAAGCTGTAAATTTTGCCTATCGTTAAAATTCCCCAAATGATATTCCTTTATTACATAATTATCTTTTTGGGTAATCAATGTTGGAAATATAGGTTCAATTTGCAGTTCAAGTCTGATTGCATTGTTATCTTTATCGCAAATAGAATCCAACTGAATAGCCTCAATTTTATTACCATTTAATACAATTCTTTTAGAATTTGCATGCTTTGTTGTATCTTGCAAAACAGACAAGCTATTTGCAAAGCTAAATGCAGGAATCAACATCAATAATAGAAAAAATAAAATCTGCTTCATAGTAAACAACACCTTAAATTACATTATATATGCCATCCAATCTTTCACTTTTAGGAACTATTTCTCCTAAAGAAGTTCTCAAACCATTTTGCAACTCAACAAATGACGCATTTTCATCTTCATCATTACTAAATGCAGCAAATACGAAACATGCTGTCAACACTACACTCATTAAGAATGCGAAACAAAATTTTCCTTTATTTTTCATTTTGTTGTTTTTAATAATTAAATTTTATAATATATTCAATTTTTCTAATATACAAAGCCTAGTTTTATGCCTCTCATTAAATACTGAATCCAAAGGAATGTTTTGCCAACCATGGGTTTTTATTATGCTCGTACAAATACTATCTGCACGATTGAGCAATGTTTTATATTGCTTGTCTGAAATTTCTGATTTTCTAGCAACGTGGTGGTAATCCATATTGTCAAGCAAGAACTTGGCACTCTTGAATTTATCTGCATTAAAGTCCACAAAAATATAATGGTATAGCACATCACTATGACCGTTTCCGATTATTGCTATATATATCGGGAAGGTCAAGCAAAGTGCTACCACTAATGATAATATGATATAGACTTTTTTATGCATTAATTTTAATTTTGATTTTCTTTGTTACCTACCATTGCGGTTTTATATAATGATTTTGTGATGCAAAAATATACTAAATCATTCGATACCCCTGTCACTAAAA
>JAZUHM010000421.1:0-2059 GCA_045641725.1 Bacteroidaceae bacterium
AAAGCAAGGGGTTGGGGGTGTCAGAAATAACATAAAACATCAGCGCCGCTCGATGAAATGTCCACAAATTCGCTCAATACATCATTCTTGCTGCCAGCCGCACTTAGGACACTTGCCAGTCTCGTCGAGCACAACACCACACAAAGGGCAACGGTCAAAGTGATGCTCGGGGCAATACTCCTGCGACGCCTTGTTGACGCCACTCTTAAACGTCAGTTTTGCGATAGGCAGCTTGTCCTTCAGCAAGTCGTACACGATTTTAATCATCCCCTCCACCGTCATCGACTCCTTGGTCACCACCAGTCGGCAGTCGGGGTAAGCCGTGGCCCACATCGTCTTAAACGCCTCGCCCCTCATCGTGTTCAGCCTGTGGCCGTCCCTGATTTTCTGCTTTTTGTAAACATCAATAATGGCCGGCAGCAGCGGATCGTCCTCGCGCAAGATAAGCGCGTGGTCAAAGTTTTGCAGCACATTCCACGCAATCTTTTTAATCTCGTTGCACGGAAAGACCATATTGACCTGCGGAGTGACATCGTCGTCCACCTCAATAGTCAGGATGCCAGTGTGGCCGTGCAGATAGAGCGCTTCGCCCTGGAACTTGTAGAACCGGTGAGCATACTGCAATTCAAAAGTCGTGATACTTCTCATAATTTTAGGGTTTTAGGGGTTTGACAATCCGACAGAGAGACCAACCCCTCCATCCGTGTGCAAAGTTAGGCAACCCCGACGACCCCCATCGCCCCAACCTATTATTTGTTCACAATTTGCTATAAGGAAAACTTATACCCGCCCCGCCGTGCCCCGCTAGCGCCGCCTCACCTCGCTCGCCCCACCACCGTTTGCCCGCCACCGTTTGCTCCCGCCCCGCCTCGTTCGCCACGCCACCGTTTGCTCCCGCCTCGCTCCTGCCACACATGCTCACCCCGTACCGTTCTCTCCCCAGATAAAAAAAGCGTGTAACTCATTGAGCTACACGCTATTCTTGGTAATTGCTTGTCAAAATTACTTCACCTCCTCGAAAACGACTTATATTGACTATCAATGCGTTAGCACTGGGTGTTGCTCACATGTCGCAAAAATCAAAATAGGCATTGATAATCAACATGTTACAAAACCGATTCAAAGGTAAGAATTTATACCCGAACAACCAAAAATAACCACATAAAAAGCACTATTTTGCTACGTTTTCTTGATTTGGATTGCTTCTTGGCAAGCAGAAGTAGCAACAGAACCTTATTTTATACGTATGTGCGTGTGTTTTGTCATCTCTATAATCAAAAGTTTGATGAAATAATCAAGTTTTGACGATTTTGCAAAAATATTTGAGCAAATAGGTCTGTGTTTCACTTATTTTCGGTACCTTTGCAGCCAAAGGCTGCGAGTCCACAACAATCATATATGGTTGATAGGACTCCAGAACTTAGTAACTCAAGTGAATATAATATATCCAGCGATTACCTGACAATAACTTTATATGGCTAAGCTTAATAGAATACGAGTTGTTCTTGCGGAACGTGACTTGAACAACAAATGGTTGGCTGACAAATTGGGCAAAGACCAGGCTACTGTGTCTAAATGGATTACCAATACCACCCAACCCAATCTTGAAACGATGATGCAAATTGCAAGAGTCCTCGAAACACCGGTAGATGATCTGTTGCGATTTGAAGAGCTGCCTGAGATTCTTTCTGCCGAATAAACTGTATAGTTATATTTGTTTTATCGTCTAAGAAAAGAAATTGATATGAACTATAACAACATAGACTTTGTAACGTACTGCATCGGCAATCTCTCGCGCCGATTGAACCTGAGTGCTGTTGAGGTGTACCGCCGCCTCAAGCAGTCGGGCATCCTGACTGGCTACATCGTGCCGAGTTACGATGTGCTCCACACCTTTGGCAAAGAATATCTAATGGAAGACCTCACCGAATACATGAGGGAGAAAGGAGTGTTGGCATAATGGAAGTTTATCACGCATCAACCGTAGTAGTTGAACATCCTGACACCGAACATAGCCGAGCATTCCTCGATTTCGGCGCTGGGTTCTACGTCACCACCT
>JAZUHM010000422.1:0-3098 GCA_045641725.1 Bacteroidaceae bacterium
GAGATAAGGGGGTAAGGAGATAAGGAGATAAGGAGATAAGGAGATAAGGAGGTAAGGAGATAAGGAGGTAAGGAGTTAAGGAGATAAGGAGTTAAGGAGTTAAGGAGTTGATGAGATAAGGAGGTAAGGAGTTAAGGAGATGAGTTGAAAAAAAAATCCTATTTTGCTTTCTCAAGTGAGGAGCGTTTGTCGCGGGCGTAGCTGCGGTAGGAGTCGAGTTCTATTTCTACGTCGGGCTCGGTCAGCGCGCCGTCTTGCGGCAGGTGGAAGCTGGTGTATTTTATTGTGATGCCTCTGGCGAGCCATTGGGTCTCGTAGTAGGTCTTGATTTGCAGCAGGCGCATCATTTCATCGCTCACCTGGCTGTCGGCAGTGTCGCCATAGAGGTCGAGCGAGTGCATGACAGGCTTGATGCCGTTGTGGCTGAGCATGTAGCCTGTGTAGGTAAAGAGGAAATTGCTGTCGGTCTTGACGTGCACCAGGCCGTTGTTGACCAAGAACTTGCGATAGCGCTCCATGAAATAGGTTGACGTGAGGCGCTTGGTGGGCTTTTTCATCTGCGGGTCGCTGAATGTGAGCCAGATTTCGCTCACCTCGCCTGCCGCAAAATAGTTCTCGATAAACTCGATGCGGGTACGCAGAAAGGCCACGTTGGGCAATCCCTCTTGCAGCGACTCGGTGGCGCCGGTCCACATGCGGGCTCCCTTGATATCGATGCCGATAAAGTTTTTTTCGGGAAATAGGCGCGCCAGCCCCACGGTATATTCACCGCGTCCGCAGCCAAGTTCGAGCACTATCGGGTTGTCGTTGTGAAAAAAATCCTTGCCCCATTTGCCCTTGAGCTTAAAAGTTGCGGCAGGGTCTGGGCCGAGATCCTCAGGTTGAAAAACGTGAGGGTAAGTTGCCATGTCGGCAAATTTAGATAGTTTGTTTTTTGACATGTATTTCAGCTTTTAAGTGCAAAATTAAGTTTATTATTCAAATTATCATCATTTTTGTGTGGATTATTATTAACTTTTAGTTACTTTTGCACATTATAATTAATATATGGTATATATTTGGCGTTAGATTTGGCATGAAAAAGTTGATTTTTAGCCTTTCGGTTATGCTTTTGGGCGCGATGTTGATAGCGTCGTGCGGAGGTGGCGAAAAGAAATCGTTCCGCTATGACTCCAAGGGCAAGTTGGTGCCAGCAGCCGACTATTTGTGTGTGGCTGTTGACGAGACTTTCCAGCCCGTGTTTGAGTTGTTGTTCCAGGATTTCCACGAGCGCAACCTCAAGAGCTTCGTCGATCCTCTGTATATGCCCGAGGACAGTGCGATAGTGCTGCTTATGAACGATTCGGTGCGGAGCATTGTCACTACCAAGCCCCTTACGGACAAGGATATCGAATATCTCAACAAGCGCCGCCTGTCGCCCAAGTCGGCCATCGTGGCTTATGACGCGATTGCCCTGGTTACCAATAACGCCAGCGCCGACACGCTGATTTCCGTGGATGAAATCAAACAGATACTCACGGGCAAGATCACCGACTGGCGCCAGCTTAAACACAGCAACGGCCAGAGCGGCGAGATAGAGGTGGTGTTTGACCACAATGGCTCTTCTACCGTGAGGTACATGATGGATTCGCTTTGCGCGGGCCAGCAGCTCAAGGGCAAGCTCCGCTCTGCCAAGAGCAATGAGGAGGTTGTGAGATATATCAGCCAGAAGAAGAATGCCATCGGCGTGATTGGAGCCGACTGGATCGGCCATAGCAACGACACAAACCGCCTGGCCTTTATAGACGACGTGAGGGTGATGAGTGTGGCCGAGAAGCCCTCGGATCTGGCCACGGTCTATAATAAGCCCTTCCAGTTCTATATCTATACAGGCGCTTATCCGATGACCCGATGCCTCTATCTGATAACTACCGACCCTCGGGTGCGCTCTATAGAACAGACTTTCTATTATTATCTCACCATGCAGCCAAATCACAACGAGCAGGGCCAGATGATAATACTCAAATACTCGCAGCTGTTGCCCTATGTGGCGGCGCAATCGCGCAATGTGGTCATCACGCGTTGATGCCCCAGGCGCAACTCCCGATGAATGCAAAAGATAACTCGAATTACTAATTTTTAAATACAAAATACACAAATGAAAAAGACTCTGTTATTGGTTATTGCCGCAATGGTTATGATGTGCGGTTTTAACAAAGTGAAGGCTCAGGTGGCAACTCCTGAAGTGCCCGCAGAATTAAAGGACATCGTAGAGGGCTACGTACAGACCCTCAAGTCTAATCCAGACCCAGATGCCTTTAAGAAAATGCTTAAGAAGGATAAGATTAAGGACAACTCAACCCTTATCGCTATCGGTTACCGTTTCCTCGAGGAGGACATGCTCTTTACTTTTGCCGTAGGTCTGGCAAAGGAAGTTTATGAGAAGGATCCTAAGTATTTGCCAGCCATGTATCTCGAAGGCGATGCTTACCTCAAACTCGGTGATATGTATAAGAAGGGCGGCGCCGTGCAGGCATCTTCTGACGCCTACGGTAAGGCAGCCAACCGCTTTGAAGAGGCAAAGACTGTTGACCCAGAGGGTCTCTCGCCATACCTCAAGCTCGTGGGTGTGTACCGCTATATCAACCCAGAGTACGCTATCGAGCTCATGAGCGAGATTAAGGACAAGAAGACCGACGACCCAAAGGTAAATCAGGTGCTCGGTACCCTCTACTACCAGTTGGGCGACACTGTCAATGCGCGTACATATTATAATAAGTACTTCGAAAAGTTCCCTGATGGCCAGGGCGACATCACCGTTCAGCGCGAGTATGTGATTATCCTCTTCATGGCTAAGGACTATACCGGTGCCCTCAAGCAGGTAGGCAAGTTTATGCAGACCAACCCTAACGACCCAGTGCTCCACCGTATCGCATTCCTCGGCAACTATGAGCTGCAGAGCGCATTCGAGAAGGACGACGAGAACCAGATGAAGGCTAATTTCGATGAGCTCAAGGCTCCATACGAGGCCAACACCAAGGCAGCCTACGAAAAATTCTTCGGCCAGTATCCCGACTCTGTATATCAGGAGATCGACTACCGCTATCAGGCCCTCTATC
>JAZUHM010000423.1:0-5149 GCA_045641725.1 Bacteroidaceae bacterium
GGAGGTTTTGCGTCAGCCGCTCGAAGACCGGCAGATAACCATCGCCCGTGCAAAAAACACGGTAACTTACCCGGCATCCGTCATGATGATTGCCAGTATGAACCCCTGCCCATGCGGATATTACAACCACCCCACCCACGACTGCGCCTGCTCGCCGGGCCAGATTCAGCGCTACATGGGGCGCATCAGCGGCCCGTTGCTCGACCGCATCGATATTCAGATTGAGGTCACGCCGGTGCCGTTTGAGGCCCTTAATTCAGCGCCGGTAGGCGAGAGCAGCGCCACTATCCGCGAGCGAGTAATCAAGGCTCGCCAAATACAAGCCGAAAGATTCAAAGCCCACCCCGGCGTGCACTGTAATGCCCAGATGTCGTCGAAGATGCTCGGCCTCTATGCGCAACTCGACGCCGCCGCGGCGCAGCGCATTCACGACGCCATGACGCGCTACGACCTCTCGGCCCGCGCCTACGACCGCATCCTCAAGGTTGCCCGCACCATTGCCGACCTCGACGGCTCGCCCAGCGTCCTCATCCACCACGTGAGCGAGGCCATCGGCTATCGCAACCTCGACCGCTCCACCTGGGGCGAGTGATAATGAGGAGATGACTTTCGAAATACAATTATTTAATTGAGAAAAGCATGAATATCGCATTTTTGTTGAAACAATATTTTCCAAATTCAGACGGTATCTCTATTGATGTGTTTGATTCTCACACATTAAATGACGTTTATCAGCAGGTGTTAAAGACACTTACCTCTCATTTTGAGATAGAAGTGAGTGTGCTGCAGGCGCTTAGCTATTGCTTCTATGAGATTTTGGATAATGTTCATATACACTCTGGCAAACCGTTGGGCACGGCTATCACGCATTTTGATTCAAGCAAGGACGTTTTGCGCATACTAGTTGCTGATGATGGTATGGGTATTTGCCAATCGCTTGCAGAGAACGAGAAGTTTCGTGACATAACTGAATCAGATGCTATCCGCATGTGTATAGAAGACTCTGTGACTGATGGTAAGGGCATGGGCTTTGGACTCTATGCAACAGCGCGCCTGATGAAAGACGTGGGTCTGCAGTTTGTCATACATTCTGGTAATCACAAACTGATTCATGAGGGTGATAGCACTGCTGTCATAGAGAATGGCTATTGGCAAGGTACTATTGTCTATATGGAGATAACGACGTCAAAAGAGATTGATCCAAATGAGGTTGTGGCCCATCGCACAGATGCTGATGCCCAGTATAATGAAGCTTTTGTTGAAACAGAGGAATTGGAGGAGTTGTGGACAAATAGTAAATCTACAGATGAATTTCAGTTCTCTCGGTTCGCTACAGACTTTGGCACTCGCGAGATGGGAGCAAAGATTCGTGAACAACTGCGTCCTTTATTAGCAGATGGCACATGCATAGCCCTTGATTTTACAGGTGTAAACGTGGTTTCTAATTCCTTTGCCGACGAATGTATTGCCAAACTCTTGCTTGATTTGCCGTTGGAAGAACTAAAGCAGCGTATCACCTTCCGCGGACTCAACCCTATGGCAGAGCGCAGTATTCTCGTGGCACTGCAAAGAAGAAACAAGGTGACTTTGCAATAGTTGCAGAATCCTTTTGATAGACACTGGCTGCAGGCATAATTGCTTGCGGCCAGTGATTTTTTTGGGGCGTTTGCGGTGCGCTGGATGCGTGGAAAAATTGCCGTACTGCGGGCTTAAAATTTCTTGGTGCGACTTAATTTCTGTTCACAGCGCTGAGAACAATCGATCATAGCGCTGTGAACAATCGTTCACACCGGTGTGAACAAACGTTCACAGCGCTGTGAACAGAAATTAGCGCGCACTTTGTTGAAATTAGGGCGAAATATGGTTGTGAAATTGCGAGTTGGAGGTGGGGCTGGGGGGGCGGTATTTAGGTTTTTGGTTATAAGCGTGCTGTTGTGGCATAATTATGTGAATTATCTCGCAAAATGCTGATTTTTTGCTTGGGTTGGGCTTGTTTGTTTGGCAAAATTGGTATCTTTGCGACTACTATACATTATTTATATATATAAGATATGAAAAAGTTCTCGGCTACGGTCTTGATTTTGCTTGTGTGCGGGTTTTCGGCTTTGTATGCGCAGACTTATCAGTCGCTTAGGGATACGGTGTGGTGCTGCCGCCATTTTCAGCGCCTTGATGGTGATTATTTCAGTGTGGGTGACCGCAATGGGTATTCGGGCTTTATGCCGCCGGCCAACGACAGGGTGATCACTTGTATCTATGCGCATATTCCCAAGGGCCACTGCCGCGCTGATCTTTTTCTTGCGCCGAAGTATGGCAAGGTTGGCAAGGTGGATATCAAGGTGATCAATCCTAACACTAACGACACCTTGTGGAGCAATGTCATTTCGGCGAGCTATCAGTTTGGCGGCGAGACTTGTGTGGAGGCTTTTCCTGACATTGATTTCCCGCAGGATTGTTTTTATCGCATCGAACTGAATGTTCCCAAGCCGACTACGAATATTGGCAGCATTTCGCGACTCTTGTTTCAGCATGAGGCGGTGGAGCGTGTGGTGACGCCGAGTATCTTTATGGCGCCTTCTACGCATCTGTACTCATGGGACACTACTGACCCCGATGCTCCTGGGGGCGAGTCGTATGACTGGATGTATGGCGAGGTGCTTTTTCCGAGCCAGTACCACCGCATTAACTCTTATGTGATGACTTTGGGCATGCTGGCTGGCTACAGCGGCATCTCTACTGTGGGCGGCGAGAAGAGGCATGGCATGCTGTTCTCGCAATGGGACAATGGCGACACCGAGGTTGACAAATATCTGCCGAGCTATCTGCGCTCAAGCGGCCTGGACTGCGGCCCCGACTGGAAGATGCAGGGCTTTGGCGGCGAGGGCACTGGTGTGCAGACTGTCACGATTGGCGACAGTCCTTGGCGCAACGACGAATGGGTGCAGTTTGTGGCCAACTGCCGGCCCGAGGATGTGGAATTTTGGGTTGAGGATGAGTTTGGCAATCCGTCTGCCAAGATGGTGTCGCACAATACGCTCGTTTCGCTGTGGTGGAAGCAGCCGGCCGACAAGGAGTGGAAGTATGTCTCTACGCTGCGCGCTGCGGGCCGCAATATGTACTTCAGCGGCTGGTATTCGTTTGTGGAGAATTACACCGACAACGGCGGCGACCTCTACCGCCGCGCTTATTTCCGCAATGGTTTTATGCGCTCTGTCTCTTCGGGCAGGTGGTATAATCGCAATGTCTGCGGTTTTGGCCATACCGACGGCGGCAACAGTCGCACCTCGCGCCACGACTACGGCCACGGGCGCACCAGCCTCTACGACAATTGCTTCTATCTGTCAACAGGCGGCTTTAAGGCGGCGCCCGATGACTCGTCGGGCTATGTCACTCTCACCGACAACCACACCTGTGTGGACACCATAAACCTCGAGGCGCTCATCAGGCGCTTCGACGCGGCGGTGATTAAAGGCAAGATGGCTGAAAACGAGATAAATATCGAGTCTGCGCGCGCCCATCTGCCGCAGTCGTCGTGGTCGGTGATAGGATTTAGCGACCAGGAGGAGACTGGCGAGGGCCATAACGGCTTTGCGGCCGATATGAGCGACGGTTCGGAAGATACCTACTGGCATTCGCGCTATCAGAGCGGCCCTAAACTCAAGCAGCACTACATTGATTTCAAGGCCATTGCGCCCACCGAGATCAGCAATGTGCTGCTGGTGCAGAAACGCAATACCGACTATCGCGCCAAGGCGATAGAAATCTATACTTCCGCCGACGGACAGCAGTGGAACCTGCATCAGGACGGCCTGAGCGTGGCAGACGCCGAGCGCGCCGAGGTGCAGTTTAATCCTGTCACGACGCAATATGTGCGCATCAAGTTTCTGGAAGGTTTTGGCACCAATCTGGTGATAAACGAGCTGTATTGGCGCGCCGATTACTCGCTCGAAAAGGTGCAGATGCTCGTAGAACGACTGCTCAACGACGCTGGCGATTTGCGCAGCTACCGTTCGGCCGATCTCGAGGCGTTGGCGGCAGTGTATGACGGCGGCAAATGCACCGACATCGACGCACTCCTGGCCGCATTGCGCGATGTGGTTGCCACCAAGAGCCCAATGCAATTCAGCACTGTGGCCGACCTGAGCCACACGGGCACCAAGCGCAGCTATATCCTCCAAAGCACCGCCCAGCAGGGCACTCTCTGCGTAGATATGAGCGGCACCGCACCCCGCCTCACGCTGAAAAATGCCACAGCCGCCGACGCCCTGCCGCAGAACAAGGAGCGCATGACTGCCGAAAACATGCTCTCTAACTGGTCCTTCGTGCGCAACGACCACTACGGCTCGCTCTATGTATATAATCTGGGAGCGAAGATGTATCTTGACCCGTCAAATGCGCCATCCTACCTGAGCAAGGAACCGGTGAGCATGCCATATATCTCGCTCGGCAACTATTCGCTGACAATGGGCGCGTCGGGCCGCCAGATACTCACGCCCAAGGCCGACCAGGAGGAGCCGATTACGTTTGGCATCCGCACCGCGGCATGCACATTCAACCTAATTGACAATCAACTCTTTACGCCATCCGAAGAGTGGGCCGACAGCCTGCTGGCACAGACGGAGATTTATGATAAGTTTGAGGCCTACAAGCGCCAGATACCCGCCCTGCTTTCTATGCCCGACGGCCTGGTGGGCAGCATCACCAACGAGGCGCAAAAGGCCGAGCTACAGCAGCTCTACGACGGCGGAAAAGTCTCGCGCAGTCAGGCCGCCGAATTGGTAGATATGGTGGAGAATCTGGAGCGTATTGAGTTTGAGCCCGCACAGCACCTCTATCGCATAGCAGTGGGCAATGCCAATGCCGACAAGCCCACCTATCTCACCATGGAGGGCGACGGCATCTACACCCGCGCCGCCAACAACAAGGCCGACCAGATGTGGTATTTGAAACCCCTGACCGACGGCCACGGGCTCCTCTCGCAGGGCCTCGCCATCAGCCACATGGCCGACAAAGCAGGCTCCATCGTCACAAAATCTGAGGCCACCCGACCCGCCAATTTCCAGTTATCTACCGATAGTCTGGTGACTTATTACATTGAAAACGTGAGACATAGCCATTACTACCTGGGCAACGATAATTCGCCCGTCAA
>JAZUHM010000424.1:0-3490 GCA_045641725.1 Bacteroidaceae bacterium
CAGGAGAGGGCTGTAGCCATTGCCGGTGATTGCCATTGGGTCGGTGTTGGCGGGGTCGTGGTCGGTGTGGTCGGAGATGCCTATAAAATTGTCGCCAAACTCTTGTTTCATGCTCTCGTAGGTGGAGATGCTGCGGGGCGAATAGGGGCACTCGTTGCTGACGTGGTCTTCCACCACGACATTGCGCTCGTAGTTTTTCTCGGTCACGGGGATAGAGACGCGCGCCGTGCTGTTGGACTCTACCATGTCGTTCATGCCGTCGATGGTGAGTATGCGCAGCTGCAGGGTGTGCATCTTGGCTTTGCTGAATCCGGGCAGCGTGATGGCGAACGGCTCGCGGCCCTCGGGCTCTATGCGCTGCTCTATGGTGGTGTTGCCCAGAGTGCCGTCGTCCATGGTCCATTGTATGGCGATGCGCTCAATGTCTTTGTGGTAGGCATTTTTGATATAGCCGGTCACGGTGATCTCGTCGTTGATCATCACGGGCTCTGCGCTCACGTCTTCGAGCATGGCATCGACCACATTGGCCTCGCCGCCCTGAATAATGACCTTGACGGCGAGGGCCGAGGCGGTGCTGCCGTAGGTGTAGTAGATATCCTCCCAGCCGCTGCCGTTGTTCATCCAGCAGGCGCCGGGCTTAGTCACTTCCTTGCAGGCGCCGATGGTGGCGTAGTAAGACTTGTGCATCGTGACCTTGCAGACGGCCGTTATGCCGCCGTCGCCGATGACGTAAGGCTCGTTGAAGTAGTAGTCGTCATAAACCTGGGTGTTGGGGTGGAAATTATCGGAGCTGGCGAGCACTCGCTCTCCGGGATGGCCGTTGTAGTCGAGCAGCAGCACCTGGGTGGTCAGGTCTTCGGGCTGAGGATTCTGGTAGCTGGTGCGGCGGCCAAAGAGGGCGCTGAGGCCCACAATCTTGCTGCCGCGGTAGGGGGCCAGTTCCGAGGCGCTCATTGTGATGCCGAAATACACGGGCGACTCTACAAAGCTGCCGCTCCAGCCTGTATTTACCTCAGCGTCGCCGACATAGCTCCATTTCTTGGTAATGACGGCAATGTTCATGGAACGGAAGAACTCGTCGGCGGCCGCATCGAGGCGGTCGTAGAGCTGCTGCACCTGGGCCACCTCCATAGAGTTGTAGTCTTCGGTGCTGATGTCGTTGATGGCGCTCTGCATCTTGTCGCGTGCGGATTCGGGGTACTGGCCCTCGTCGTTGCCGTAGGTGGCGGTGTTGATAATGTTTTGCAGTTCGGCCAGTCGGTCGCGCAGCATGAGGCGCGTGGTCTCGAGGTCGCGATAGATGTTAAAGGTCAGGGCGCTGTCGGTCAGTATGGTCTTGCCGCCGCTGTTCTGGCGGTCCATATAGAGGCCGTTTACGGTGTAGGTGCCGTATTCCAGCATGTCGGTCCAGAAGCGCAGGGTGTGGGTCTCGCCCGGCAGGATGCGGATCTCGTCAGACTTGATAACCTGTGTGAGGCGGTGGGGAGCATCAAACTGGATGCTGAATATGCCGTTCTCTACCGTCTGGCCCGTGTTGGTAACGTCCACCGCAATGCAATTATCCGACATTGTCATCTGCTTTTGCATGAAGTTCCAGTCGCTCAGCTTGAGATTGGTGGCGTAATATCTGTCCATGGCAAAGGTGGCCTTGCCGTCGCGCATATACATGTCGATATAGTTGGGGCGCGAGGTCTGGGTGTGGAGAATGCTGGCGGGGTAGCCGCTTTGTTCTACATAGACATAGACCCTATAGTCGCCGTCGGGCAGCGAGGGCACCGTCCATCTGCTGCCGCTGAACGCGACTTCATTGTTGAGGTCAAAGGTTGAGGCGCGTCCGCTCACGCTGCCCACCTCGATGCGGCTCACCTCGGTGTCGCCCTGCATGATGCTCATGCCAAAGGTGCCGCTAAAATATTTGTCGGTGTAGTTGGCCATGTATTCTATGGCGATGTCGGCCTGGTAGCCGGCAGGTATGGTCTGGCCGATGCTTGAGCTGGTGATGCCGCCATTGGCGTAGCTGTAGAGAGGCACATGATAGGTGCCCACGCCCTGCTCCGGCGTGATGTTGATCACAGCATCCTGATAGGCGGTGAAACCTGACGACAGCGAGGCGCCGATGCCGGTCTTGGAGGGGTTGAGCAGCGTGATGTTGTAATAACCGTTCGACGTGCCGCCCCAGCCCCAGTTGACGTGAAACAGGCCATCCTCGGCGCGGTAGCCGTCTATCACAAAAGCGTGGCCGCCACTGCCCGACACGCCGTCGTACAGCACAGGGCGCTGGTGCTCAAACTCATTGAGCAGCAGGTCTATCCATTCGCCATAGGTATAGCAGTCGCGGTTGATGATACACACATTTTTGTTGTAGCCGAAGTTGTCGCGCAGGGCGGTAGCATATTTGGTGCTCACGCCGGCGGTGGCGTCGGTGCCGTATTTCAGCTCGAGCGCCAGGCCTACATAATAGTGCAGTTGGGCCACGGCGTCTTCCTGGCTTCGTGTGGCCGCCACTCCCTTGTAGGCCGGCAGCATGTTGTCCCAGTCAAAATCCTTGGCGGCGAGGTCGGCGGAATAATAGTGGCCGTCGTAGCTCACGCCCACCGTGCCCTGGCCGTGCTGAGGGTAGCGGTGATAGGCCAGTATCTGCGACATGGCGGTGGCCATGCAGCCAGTGAAGGTGCCCTCGGGGCATTGTTTGTTGTAGGGGTAGTCCTGATTGAACTTGATGTCGCCCAGCAGTGGGGCGTAGTCCTTGCCATAGTGTTCGCCGGCGCTGGCCACGATGCCGGGGTCGGTCTCGGCCAGCGAGGCTGCCTGCGCGGCATAGTCAAGCCAGTAGCGCAGGTTGTCGGGCATGTTGGTGGCATTGGGGTCGAGGTGTCCTTCGTCGCAATATCCTATCACGGCTGGCATGCGGTCGCTGCCCGAGATTACGACAAAACCGCCTTCGTCGCTATTATAAATATAATAAGGTATAGCAGCAGGTTCGCTCCCAGAGGTGGCGCGATGGAACTTGGGGCTTTTGGCCGGGAGGTTAAGATACTTCGAGGCTATCTCACGAGCATCGGACTCTGTGCGCTGCTCGCCCATGGCAAACAGAGTCAGCAGTAGGAATGTTGTTAAAACGCAGTACTTTTTCATAAATAACTGTTGGTTTGAGGTAGTCTTTAAAAATAATTGCCTTACAAATTTACAAAAAACCTCCCACCCGACAAAGAGATTTTGTGAAAAAGTGCACAGCCTCGCAAAAAGTGTGCATTTTACCGGGGTTTTTATTATAGATATTTGAGCTAATAATTTTCGATTAAATTTTCGTTTAATTCACGGTCATTTGCGTTAGGCGTAAGGCAGTGGAGCGCCGGTGGCGTTGGGGAGAAAACGCGAATTATCGTGAATGGAATGTAAATTTTCAAAAATTGTTTTTCGGTAAATATGCTATGATTGAGTCGTCTGCTCCCCTGTTTAGGGGAGCTGTCGCGTAGCGACTGAGGGGTAG
>JAZUHM010000425.1:0-2141 GCA_045641725.1 Bacteroidaceae bacterium
TAACTCTAAACTCTTAACTCATAATCCCCCTACCCTCCAATACAACTACCGAGGAAGATAGCCCCCACGATAGTCGAGATAGCAGTGAGGATTGCGTTGATCACAACAGTCCAGTTAGTCTTACTGATTTCATTCATAGCGTTTACATATTTAAAAGGTTAGTAATTAAGGAGTGACAACAGGCTTGCCCACCTTACTGTAGTCGTAGCCGCCCACGGTACCGCCAAAGAGAGTCTTGGTCATATCGAAGAGCTCAACATTTTCCAGTTCGCGGCGCAACTCGGTGCAGGGGCGGAACCTCACATAGATACCCTTGATGTCGCTTGCGCTCACATCGTCCATCGAGGTGCGACCAGCCGACTTCCACTTCTTCTTTTTAGCATCCCACACACCGGTCTTGGCGGTCAGACGGAAGTTGCCGAGGCCGTCCAGAGTCACCGAGTGACCATTGAGCACAAAGTCGTTGATAGCCTGACCGAGGGCGCTGAAAGCCACAGCCATGTCCGACGCATTGACATTGGCATCCTGCTGAGCCAGGGCAACCACCTGCTCTGCGTTGAGGGTTGAGTACTTAGCCAATCGGGCACAGTAGAGAGTCTCGCCGCTGAGTTGGTTTTCAAATTCACGAGTGTAATAAGCAATTTTTCCCATAATAGTACAAAAGATTTTAAAAGGTTAAACGATTAGTAGCAGGTCTTAGGCGGTGATCACGTCAAGGGTGTCATCAGGGTTAACGATACCCTTGAACTTCACCGACTTCACGGCGTTGCTGATGGTAGCCTCAGGAGTGAAACGGATCTTGAGTCGCTTCACGGTCGAAGCCTTTACGTCCTTCTTGTCAGCCTGGGCCTTAGCGGAACAGTAGAGCGAGAAGGTGCCGAGCTGCGGAATCTGCACGGTGTGGCCGTTGCAGAGATAGTTGCGCAAGATGCTGCGCAGAGCATACACAGCAGCAATGGCAGTTGACTTGTTGATGCCAGAGTTGGCAACCATGTAGTCGATCAACTTCTTGCTGTTGATGTTAGAATAAGACACGATGTTAGCATAGAGCTTCTTCTCGCCCATAAAAGTCTGTCGCTGGGTGATAGTAGTTTGAATAGTTCCCATAATCATAAAAGGTTGATAAAATAATAAATAAGGTAAGTAATTCTCGTTTGAGATGGCCGTCTCTATTATAGTTATATCAGTCAGATCGGTTTTTCGTGATTACTCAATCCTTCGCAACCACTACATACCGTACGCAAACGCCCACCAGCACGGCGACAAACAAATGCAAAAAAATGACAAACTCCATCCCCGCCAAGAAGTATCAGCGCCTATATATTATATATAAAGGTACACGCGCAAGGCGGTCGTTTTGTTGATAAGCACCTGCGCCGACCGACACATCAGCCCAGAATGGACGGCATAAAACAGCGTAGGGCGTGAGGGCTATGAAAAGGCATGTATAGTAACTGAGCGCCGTAGGTGCGGCATAATACCACAACGACCCAAACATAATTTTATGTCGCCGCTTACAGGGCTCCACCTTGATTGCGCAATTAGTCACGGGGGCTTACGCCACCCGCCTATTTTATGTCGCCCGTACCGGGCTCACCTGCCAAAAATAATTTATGAATAATTCGCGGCTCATTTACGAAAATTCGCGTTAAAACAAACACCGCAAGCATGGTTTTTAAACGTCAATGGCCACGAATTAATCGGAAATTTAATCGTGAATTATTGTTGGTTGACGACAGCACCGACCGACACATCAGCCCAGAATGGGCGGCATAAAACAGCGTAGGGCGTGAGCCCTATGAAAAGGCATGTATAGTAACTGAGCGCCGTAGGTGCGGCATAATACCACAACGACCCAAGCATGATTTTATGTCGCCGCTTACAGGGCTCCACCTTGATAGCGCAATTAGTCACGGGGGCTTACGCCACCCGCCTATTTTATTCCGCCCGTACCGGGCTCACCGGACAACAATATTTATGAATAATTTACGTCTCATTTACGAAAATTCGCGTTAAAACAAACGGCTCAGTGGAAAAATACTGGGGGTAGCTAATTGATATTAGCAAAGATTTCGTATCTTTGCAACATGAATATGCTTGAGCAATTAGCCCGTCTGGTTCTCCCGAAGGAGATCCTTGAT
>JAZUHM010000426.1:0-3184 GCA_045641725.1 Bacteroidaceae bacterium
CGTTTATACCTCGTCAGACACTCTGGTTGCCAGGGTGGACAAGAACGGCGTGGTGACCGCAGTTCGCGGCGGTACGGCTGTCATCACGGCCTCCACATATCAGGTGAAGCAGCAGGTGGAGGTGAATGTGGAGTTTGTGGAGTCTGAAATGCCGCAGGCTTTCATCTATAATGGCGAGACCTATTGCCCAGTGGCTGACAACATGATTCTAAACGGCTCGTTTGAGTATGCTCACCCGTTTGCCAGTTGGTTTAACGGCGAGAACGCCGAGCCCACCGAGGAGCATTTCAGCATAGTCGAGGGTGCGCCGGCTGGCGGCCGCTATATCAGTTCTAAAACCGATGACGATGAAGATGGCCCCGGCACACTGCGCGCCCTGTGGCCGATACAGGAAGGCAAGACCTACGTGTTTGCCTATAAGGTGAAGAACACAAGCGGCAAGCAGATTGTGGAAAACAGGAATCTGGAGTTTAAGCTTACCAATAACAAGCTGGGCTTTTTGAATGGCAGCGGCGATGATTTTGTGTGGGACGAGACTGGCACTAAGTCCAAAGCCTTTGGCGTTGTGGGCGACGAACTCAACGAATTGGCCCTGGCCTATCCGTCGTATAATGGCGAGTGGACCGACGTGCAATATATTTTTACCAACGATCAGGGCTTTAAGTATTGCCAGGCGTTTTTTACCCATCTCAGTGCCGACGGCGATAATACTTGTCTCGACAATTTCTATCTTGCCGAGATAGCTCCCGGCCGGGTTGCCGATGTTAATATGGATGGAGATATCAACGCCTCCGACGTAGTTTCTGTCTATAATTTTATATTGAATGGAGAGATGAGCCACATTTGGCGTTTTAAGGCCGATGTCAATGCCGACGGCGTGGTTAATGCCTCCGACGTGGTGTCAATCTATAATGCCGTGATCAATGGCAACTAAACGGATAAATCTCTTCTAATAAAGGCTTTGCAGTATGATTAAAAAGATATTTTATACAGTGGTATTCGCTTCGCTTCTGTGTGCTTGCAGCAGCGACAATGATTCTAATATTTCCGGTGAGTCTGGCGTTGTTAGCGCCTTGGAGCTCAGCGTGCCCGATTTTGTGGTTGACAATCCTTCTGAGACCCTGCCGCTACGCACCAGCGTGTCAGGCTCGCTCAAGTTTACCTGGACCAAAGGCGACCAGGTGGGAGTGTGGCCCACTCTGCGCGCCGGCGAAGAGGAAACCGCCTCGCAGGTGCTCTTTACGCTCGAAAACGGCGGCTCTACTGCCAATGGAATTTTTAAGGGAAGCGGCTGGGGCCTCTTGCACGACCGCAAGTATTATGCTTATTTTCCTTATGACCCCGATGCGCGCCCAACCCTTGTGACCCGCACCTTTGCCACCACCGCCACGCAGTCGAGCAATGCCAACACGGCTCATGTGGGGGCCAACGATGTGCTCTATGCTACCGCCGTTACGCCATCCGATGGCAGCAGCGCCAGTTTTCAATTTCATCATCTCAGTTCGCTGATACGCCTGAACATCTTACTGCCGACTGAACTCAA
Source organism: Bacteroidaceae bacterium (assembly GCA_045641725.1). Classification (GTDB taxonomy): domain Bacteria; phylum Bacteroidota; class Bacteroidia; order Bacteroidales; family Bacteroidaceae; genus UBA6382. Next base: position 1,544 of record JAZUHM010000426.1, read on the forward strand.
GAGCGCAACCCTCAAAAGCCTGGTGCTCAGCAGCGACGAGGAGATTTTTCCAACCGAGATTACCTATAATCCCACCGAAGACGAGCCGACCGTCACAGTGACCAAGAAGACCAACAGGCTCGTGCTGCGCATGGGGGCCAACAACGCCGGATTCAAGCCGCTGATCAATACGCTGTATGCTTGGTTTATGGTTGCGCCCGTCGATCTTGAAGGCAAGACAATCAATGTGTCGCTGACGGACGGCAATGTCACCTATACGGGCCATTTTGTGGGCGCAAACCAAATTGCAGGCCATGCCCATCAGTATGACCTTGACGTGAGTAAACTCGATTTGCCCGAGGGTTGCGTAGATCTTGGCCTGGGAGTTTATTGGGCCACCTGCAATCTGGGGGCCAGCGCGCCTGAGCATTTTGGCGATTTCTATGCTTGGGGCGAGACAGAGCCCTATTACACCGCTGTTAAATTTGCCGAGACAGCCAATCCGCCCACATTCTCTTCTGCCACATGGAAGACCGGCTATAGCGCAGGCTATACCTACGCCAAGTATTTTGATACCACCAACGGCGGCACCACCTTTGGCAAATATACTACCCCGGGCCAGACCCTCGCTCTCGCCGACGATGCGGCCAACGCCAAGCTGGGCGGCAAGTGGCGCATGCCAACCACCGAGGAGGTGCTGGCTCTCTATGACGCCTGCGACATGACGGCCTCCAAAATGCGCGAAGTGCGAGGCGTGCTCTGCACCAGCAGCGTGACTGGCGCCAGCATCTTTATACCTGCCAACGGATTCTTTGATGGCCTGACCTATGACTGCGTCAATATCGGTTTCCGCCTGTGGACATCCACCCTTGCCAACAAGTCGCAGGCCTATGGCTGGTATAATTCATACAAGGAACTTGACGACTCAAACAAACAGTGCATCCGCAACCGCAACCGCGGCCATGGCATCCGCCCCGTGTGGGACCCAAATCTGAAGTAGTCGCATCTTTGAAACCATATATATGTATAAGGTATTGATAATTGCTTTGCTTGCGGGCGTCTGCAGTCTTGCCAAGGCGCAGACTGAGGGCGCTCCCGACAATAGCGCATTCATTCTCACCCCGCCGGCGCCCAAGAGCCCGCTGGTTAATTGTGTCAAAGTGTTTGGAGCGCGGCCTGGCAGTGTCTTTCAGTTTCTTGCGGCCACGAGTGGCGAGCGCCCCATGACTTTTGTGGCCGAGGGATTGCCAAAGGGTCTGAAGATAGACGAGCAGAGCGGCCTGATTACCGGCAGTGTAAAAAAGCGTGGCGAATATAGTGTCAAGATAACTGCCCGAAATAGTTTTGGCGAAGACTCACGCACGGTGAGGATAAAGATAGGCGACGAGATAGCGCTCACTCCGCCTATGGGCTGGAATTCTTGGAACTGCTGGGGCAAGACCGTGTCGCAGGAACGGGTGATGTCGTCGGCGCGCGCCATGATTGACAAAGGCCTGATAAACTATGGCTGGACCTATATCAATATCGACGACGGCTGGCAGGGAATTCGCGGCGGCAAATATAACGCCATACAGCCCAACCGCCGATTTCCCGACATCTGCGGCCTCTCCGACACACTGCACGCCCACGGCCTCAAGATGGGCATCTATTCCAGTGCGTGGG
>JAZUHM010000427.1:0-1957 GCA_045641725.1 Bacteroidaceae bacterium
TTATTAATTACCTAATATAATAAAGTTGTAAACAGCCACCACATCGGTGACGTTGACATCGCCATTTCCATCCACGTCGGCGCGATCTTTCTGTATGCCGCTCTGGCTGCCGAGGGCCACAAAATTGTAGATGCTCACCACGTCGGTGACATTGACCGAGCCGTCGTGATTGACGTCGCACTTATTGGTCGGCCCGGGCGCGCTGTCGGAAACAATACGTATTTCGCCACGGGCAAATTCATCATTGGCATCGACGATGGCAAACCTGCCGGCGTCGTAATGGTGTCGTGTCTCAAAATGGGCATTTGTCAAGCCGAAGCTCCGGCAATTGCTTACCACCGCCATGGCGGGATATTTATTGCCTTGGCGCAAGGTCAGCGAAGAATTGTCCACATGCAGGCCGCGGGCATCAAATACGCTCTCTTCGCCATTGAGCGTCAGCCGGCAGCCGCCTTCTACCACCACGTCGCTGCCTGCTTGCAGCGTCTTAGCCTCAGACTCTACATAGAGAGAGCCCGTGCCGGTGAAAACAATTCTCCTGTTTGGCGCAATGATGCCGTCTTTCTCCGAGAGAAGCTCATTGTCGCCTATCAGTTTAAAGGTGAAGCTCAAATTGTCGCCAGCCAGCTTGTCGGAAAAAACATTTCTTTTGCCCTCGGCCACCTCCGCTTTCGCATTGTTAAGGGTGAAAGTGCGGGTGGCCTTGTCGTAAGCCACAGAGCCTCCGTCGTTAGTGATGTCAAAGAAGTTGAGCGAGGTAACTTCCTGGCCGCAGAAATAGACCTGATAGCTTTCAAAGTCCACCTGAAAGCTGCGCAAATTGTTATATGCCGACCCGCTGGCGTCCAAAAAGCTCTTTGTCTTCTGGTCGTAGGCCAGGTCCACATATTTGGCGTTGGACACGGCAGATATTGCACAGCCCGAGCTCTCGAATGAGCCACAATTATACACGGGTTTTCCGTTTTTTGTGGCTACATCAACACTAAACTCGCAGCCCATAAGGTTCAGTTTTGTGCCATACATATACACGCCGATATCTCCGCTCGACCGCATGCTCACCTCTCCCTGACGCACGGTGAGATTGCCCTCACATCGGGCGGCCTGGGTCTTGCCCGAGAAGGAGATTGTGCCCTGCAGCAAGTAATCCTTCTGGTGAATCACGACATCCTTTTCAGTCCAAAGGGCGATGGCGTTGGTAGAGGTAATTGTGTTGTCGCCATTATAAACAATTTCCACCGGCACGCTCACAACTACCGCCAAATCGGCGCACTCAATCGTGGCGTGATTAAAATAGAGCGCGCCTTTATCTGGGTCATACGACACACTGCCGCCGTCCTTCAGCACATCGGTGCGGTTGTCGGCGTCAATCTCAACGCCTTTGACCTTGATGCCGTATCTCTTGGCGGGAGTCCTGAGCCAAAATATGTTATAATGGTTCACCAAGCCGGCCTCGTCCCTTACTGAACAGTAATAATAGTAATTGGCGCCGGGCTGGAGGCCATAAATCTCAAAGGTACGGATGCCCGTCTGCGTGCGCCCCTGCTTTTCGGCCCCTTGCTCGTCGGCATTGAGCCACATCACGGTATATTCCAGCTTGTCCCAAGACGTATTGTCGACTGTAGCTGCGGGCAAGACGAGTTTAATATAGCTGTCGGTACGAGACGCAATCTCCACATCGGGATCAGAAATCACCGGCTTCTGGTTCTGCGCCCCCGCCACCATAGGCAACAGCATAGAAACCATCCACAACACAAAGAGAATGCGCAATTTATTTGTTTTCACACCAAATTTGTTTAAATTTGTGCAAAAATAACAAAAATAATTATTTTTAACAAATAATTCATGCTAAAAATGGGAACAAGCGTGTTGTCTTCGAGATTTTTACTATTCTAAGATATTGTTGTCCGGTAAACAAAAGGCTGTAATTGAGCCGTCTGCTCCCCTGCATTCTCGGACT
>JAZUHM010000428.1:0-2000 GCA_045641725.1 Bacteroidaceae bacterium
CATTCGACCCCTCAGTCGCTTCGCGACAGCTCCCCTCCCTAGGGGAGCAGACGGCTCAAATGGGGACTAATAATTTACGATTAAATTTTCGTTTAATTCACGGTCATTTGCGTTAGCCGCAGGCAGTAGGGCGCCGGTGGCGCCGGGGTTACAGGGCTCAGATACCATACCCACATTTCCATAGGGTTCACACCCTATGCTATTTTATGACGCCCTTTCAGGGCTTAAGCTTAAAGATTATTATGTCGATTATTTATTCCTACTCTTTTCCACCATTAATAATGCGGTTATAAACCTCCACCACATCGGTGGCATTTATTGCGCCGTCGCGATTGACATCGGCAGCGTCATACTGCAGCGACTGCTGCCCGGCCCTATAGTCCTTGACAAAGTCAGAAGCAACGGCCTCGTTCTTATAATAATCGGAATAATACTCCAGGAGAACCGAGGTTACAATCACTCCGTCTACCGGGGTCTTCAACAAATCCGACAACTCACTGTTCTCGTGATAAGACGTATTAGCGGCGCTCAATTGAATCATCTGGACAGGGAATTTAGGCGTAATCTCTGCCTTGTAACACTTCAGACCGCCATATGTAGTTACAAACGAATTCTTCACGTCACAATAGGATGATGCGCTAATCATTGCGTCAGAATTGCCAAGCGGATAATAGAGCACCGTGGCCTTTGCAATGAACCGGCCGCCCGCCTTGCCAGCCACAATAGTAGCCGCATCAGCAAAAGTTCTTGCCAACACAAGACCAATGCCAGTCAACTTTGTCTCAGAAGTCTTTAATGGACGGACATCCACGTATTTTACCACCGGATCTGAACCTCCGACAAACAACACATCCCTATTTTCTGTATGAAACTCCGTAGCAACCCTTGACCATGCCTTGTCATACATTCCCACTTCAAGATTACTCCAGCTATACAAATCGCTACAGTTAATCAGGGCCATGTCGGGATCAGTCTTCACCCATGACTGCGCCTTTACCCCCAAACTCAGCAACATGAGCGCCACAAGTGATAAAAATACTTTTTTCATATCTATATTAATTTACATTCCGTGACAAATTTAACACATTTCCATCACACGCCAAAGAGCTATTTCAGGATTTTAGCGCCGCGAGTAATGATAATACCTCGGCTATCGGCATTAGCAGGACGGCCTTGCAAGTCGTAGCTCGGAGTAGCAGCCTCGATAGTGGCATCCTCGGCTGAGTTGACGGCGTCAGGGTCGCCCTCCTTGGTTAGAGTCATTGTGTAGAACGACGCTCCATTGCTGGCAGCGTGGCCAAAAAGACGCACATGAGTATCATTGTTGACGTTATTATTGAGCGCCACCGACGGATTGTCGGCCGCACAAATAGCCACATACTTAGGCATGGTCTCCCAGTCGAAGGTCCATGCTGTTTTCTGGGTAGAGAGAGTGACCATAGTGCCGCTGGCCGATGATGAAACATAGAGATACTTGCCGCTCACGGTGCTCTTGATATAATAGGTGCCCTCGGCTGAGGCTGGCTCGAGCACAAATGGGGTACACTCGGTGGCCTGACCATTGAGCTTGCCGCCATTGTCTGCCAAGCTGGTAGGACGATCCTTAGACTGATTGTCAAAAGTATATTCAGTCAGTCCGTCGGCCACAATATCGACAGTCTCAATCTTTGGCGGCACATAGCCCGGCATCCAGTGCTGGCTGTAATTGTCTTTGCCGTAGTCAAGAATCTTGGTGTCGATAACCATGCGATCTACAAAGCTGTTCCAATCCTTGCGAGCCTCGGGTGTCCAACCGGCCTCTGCTACGCAAATAAGGCGCGGCAGAGCGAGATACTCCAGATACTCGGGCACTCCTACCCATTCGCACCAGAAAGTGGCCTGTACGCCAATTACATTATTTATACCGCCCTGCACAGGCACATACTTGTAGCAGCCCTCGGCAGTATCGTCGCCCGCACCAGCGCCATCGAGCTCTGAAGGGTGGTTGCTAAGCTTGCGGT
>JAZUHM010000429.1:0-2262 GCA_045641725.1 Bacteroidaceae bacterium
TTCTGACCCATGGCGAGAGCTGCCGCCTGCTCGAGGCCAAAGCCCGGAATCTGCATGTCAAACAGCATAAGCGTGATGGCCATAGTGGCAGCCGAGGCCTGCACCAGCATTGTCACCAGGGCGCCGACTATCACAAACAGGATAATGGTCAGGAATCCGCCGTCGGCCACCTTAGCCAGCAGCGACGCCACCATCGAACCGATGTCGAGGTCGGTGGCAGCCTGCTGCAGAAAGCTCAGGCCCATAAACAAGAAAGCAAAACCAAACACAAACTCGCCCACAGACTTGCGCTTGCTCTGTTTGCTGAAAATCAGCGGCAGACCGATGGCCAGCAACGGCAGGGCAAGAGCCGCGATATTTACCTTGAAACCGATGGCGGAGATAATCCACGCAGTCACTGTGGTGCCCACGTTGGCACCCATAATTACGCCGATGGCCTGCGAGAGATTCATCAGGCTTGCATTGACAAACGACACCACCATCACAGTGGTAGCCGACGACGACTGGATGAGCGCCGTCACCACAATACCGGTCAACACGCCCATAAAGCGATTTTTGGTCATTGCCGCCAAGATACTGCGCAAGCGGTCGCCGGCAAATTTCTCGAGACCCTCGCTCATAGTCTTCATACCAAAGAGAAAGAGGCCGAGCGAGCCGAGAAGGGAGAGAATGTTTAGAAATGTGTCCATTTTTAAGATAATAAATTGCGAATAAACGGGGGCCGAAAGCCACTCCGCCAAAATTTTGTTGCAAAATTATTAAGAAGATGTTTCAATCTTGTTACAGACCTGTGACGAAGTTGTTAAAATCGGCCTCTTAACCAAAATGCAACACCTTTGCAACAGCACTGTAACATGCGCTTGAGACCTTTGCATCGCAATTCTGCAACACAGGCAGTCGCAAAATATCATCATTATCAAAATAATAAAATATGGATCAAGAAAAAGCAAGAAAAATTCAACGTAATTTCAACTATGTCCGCTGGACGATACTATTGATGCTCGTAGCATTGCTGGTATATCTGACCCTTGCAAAATAGGGACACACAATCTAACAATCTAAAAACCTTTTAATATGGACACAATCTTTCTTGGAATCGTAGTATTCCTCTGTGTGCTGGCGATATTCGACCTTGTGGTGGGCGTCAGCAACGATGCTGTAAACTTTCTGAACTCTGCCATCGGCGCCAAGGTGGCAAGATTCAGGACTATTGTCATAATTGCGGCCATCGGCGTGTTTGCCGGCGCGGCCATGAGCAATGGTATGATGGACGTGGCGCGCCACGGCATCATGACCCCCGAGCACTTCTCGTTCTACGAGGTGATGTGCGTATTTCTGGCCGTGATGGTGACCGACGTAATCCTGCTCGACATCTTCAATACCCTGGGCATGCCTACCTCCACCACGGTGAGCATGGTGTTTGAGCTGCTGGGCGGCGCATTTGCCGTGGCTATACTCAAGCTGGCCAAGGGCGCCACTGCTGCCGACGGCTCGCTGCTCAATCTGGGCGACCTGCTCAATACCGAAAAGGCCATCAGCGTTATCATGGGCATCTTCCTGTCGGTAGCCATAGCCTTTGTAGTGGGTATGGTAGTGATGTGGGTGAGCCGCCTCGTGTTCTCATTCACCTACAGCGGCAAGAAAACCATCCAGACCGGCATCTTCTCGGGCATCGCCGTCACCAGCATCATCTGGTTTCTGCTCATCAACGGTCTCAAGGGCAGTTCATTCATGTCGCATGAGCTCAAGGACCTCATCAATGCCAACACCTGGTATATACTTGGCGGCGGCGTAGTCATCTTCAGCGTGATAATGACCATCCTGAGCGCCCTCAAGGTGCCGGTGCTCAAGATTATCGTGCTGCTCGGCACATTTGCCCTGGCCACAGCCTTTGCCGGCAACGACCTTGTCAACTTTGTGGGCGTGCCGCTCACAGGTCTCGAGGCATTCCAAGACTACATGGCCAACGGCAATGGCAATCCCGACACCTTCCTCATGGGCTCGCTCATGGATAGCGCCCACACCCCGGTAATCTTCCTCGTGTTGGCCGGCGTAGTAATGGTGCTGTCGCTCTTCTTCTCCAAGAAGGCCCAGAACGTGGTGAAGACCAGTGTTGACCTCAGCCGCCAGGACCAGGGCGACGAGATGTTTGGGTCATCTCCTATCGCAAGAGGTCTGGTTCGCAATTCCAACCATTTTGCGGGCTTAGTCATGAAAATAATGCCAAACGGACTTGTAAGGTGGATCGATTCTCGCTTTAAC
>JAZUHM010000430.1:0-2579 GCA_045641725.1 Bacteroidaceae bacterium
TGGCCGTGGTGGTTTCATCATCTCTAAGGATCCAAAGTGGACCAACATGATGATGGAGTTCATTCCTCTCTACGAGGGCTCCCTCACCTATGGCGGTATGGAAGTGCGCTCAATCGAGTCAATCGCTCAGGGTCTCATCGAGTCTCTCGATATGGAGTACATCAACCAGGGCCCAGAGTTCATCGCTTACCTCGTGAAGGAACTCGACGACTACGGAGTGCCAGTAATCAAGCCAGCCGGCGGTCTCGGCGCACACCTCAACTGCTCTGAGTTCGTGCCAAACATGCCTCACAACCAGTATCCTGCAGCAGCCGTGGGCGCTTCTGTTTATATCGCCGGTGGTATCCGCGGTATGGAGCGTGGTACAGTGTCTGAGCAGCGCGAAGAGGACGGTACAGAGCGCTATGCAGAGCTTGAGCTCCAGCGCCTCGCAGTGCCACGCCGCGTGTTCACTCTCAGCCAGATCAAGTATGTGGCAGACCGCGTTAAGTGGGTATGGGACAACCGCGAACTCATCGGTGGTCTCGAGTGGGTATCAGAGCCTAAGGTGCTCCGCTTCTTCTTCGGCCGCATGAAGGAAATCGGCCACTGGCAGGAAGACCTCGTTGCTAAGTTCCGCGCAGACTTCGGCGACAGCCTCTAAACTCCGCATAACCAACGCCTTGTACAACTCAAGGCGCCCAGATAAGCCCCTCGCAATCCCCTTGCGAGGGGCTTTTGCTTTGCGCTTTAGAATAGGAACTATAGAAATGGTAGTGGCTATAGCATCTATTGTTTCTATTGCATTTATAGTTTCTATAGCAGTTATAGTTTCTATAGTCTCTATACAATCTATAGCCCTCGCACCAAGCAGAACGGAATTAATTATCTCTATAGTCCCTATCGGCTCTATAAAATCTATAGCCTCTATAAATTCGCCCGCAAAAATCTATAAAGCCGAATCTTTTTTGGCAGTTTTTTGTGGGGGAAATGAAATTAAAATATTATTTTTGCAGTGAGAAAGTTTTAAAACGACTATGCGCAGGATTATAATATTATTATTAATAATGTGGGGCGTGGGGTGCAGCGCCCAGAAGCTCGTGCACCATATCGACAGCGTGCTTACGGTGCGCAAGAGCGTGGAGAATTTCGATACGGCCTACATACGCAAACCCAAGGAGGACTGGACTTTCGGCGCCAGGCTCAACGGTTCACAGTGGGAGATTGTGACAGACCACAAGGAATCTCACACCAAGAATACTTTCAACTCTTACCTCAAGCGCACTGTCTCGCTGACGGCGGCGTACAAAGGCGTCTCGCTGAGCTTGTCTATCGACCCGGCGCGCATGTTTGGCCGCAGTTCCGACATCGAGCTGAGCCACGCCACCTACGGCAGGCGTTTTGGTTTTGAGGCCCAGTATCACTGGTCGGGCAAGTTTGATGCCAAGACCAAGACGACTGGGCAAACCTACAACATTTCTGACTATGTCAACCACATCGCAGTCATTAATTTCAGGGGCTATTATGCCTTTAATGCGCGCAAGTTTGCTTATGGCGCGGCCTTTACCCAGAACCTCATACAGCGCCGCAGTGCGGGCAGTCTGCTGCTGGGCGTGTCGGCCATGTATGTCGACGGCCATGTTAACGAAATCCCGCATGTCGGAATGCACGAGACTGAGGTAAACATGCTGATGTTTGGCGTGGGCGTGGGCTATGGCTATAATTTCGTGCTGCCCAAAAACTGGCTTATTCATGTGTCGGCCATTCCTACTGTGGTAGTGGCGCAGCACAATACTATCAGCTATGCGGGCGAGTCGGCAAGAATGAAATACGCTCTGCCCGAGCTGATGAACACGGGCCGAGTGTCGGTGTGCCACAATTTCCGGAATTTCTTTGTGGGCGCATCGTCAAACCTCCATTTCAACATGATAGGCGAGCGCCACAACCTCACCATACAGAACTCTCGCTGGAATGCCCGCGTATTTGTTGGCATGCGCATGTAGGGAGCAATAGCGATTTCAGGTGAAATTGGCATTAGAATCTACGGTGGCAGAAGCGATGGAGGCGGCTGCTCGGCGCGGGAGGCGCCGAGCTACGAAAGGTCGCTAACTTCGAAGATGGAATACTTGTTAATACGGAAAGCAAATTCCACGAATGCTATAGCCTAATGCGCGTAAAAACGGGCATTTTTCGTGCTTAAAAATATTAAGTGCGCAATAAATTTGGTTCACAGCGCTGTGAACAAACGTTCACACCGCTGTGAACAATCGTTCATAGCGCTGTGAACGATCGTTCACAGCGCTGTGAACTGAAATTTGCGCGCATCTCTGTTTTGTTGTGGCGAATTTAGAAATTTTGTTGTCCGATAAAAAAATACTATGATTGAGCCGTCTCCTCCCCTGTTTAGGGGAGGTGCCCCCATTTGAGTCGTCTCCTCCCCTGTTTGATGTGTACCCAAAAAGTTGGACACTAAAACACAGTGTTCAATGAAAAATAAATTTACACCTGAAGAGAAATTAAGGATTGTTCAGAAGTACGAATCAGGCATCGGAAGTAAACGTTTGGCAAGAAAGTATAAGATATGCCACCATACAATTTTG
>JAZUHM010000431.1:0-6538 GCA_045641725.1 Bacteroidaceae bacterium
CGAATATTGCTTACCCTTGTGGCGCTCGTGGCGCTGTCGGCCGCCTATGCGCAGTCCTACCAAAACCTCAACAACCCCGACAAAGTGTGGGGCCGCTACTGCTACCGCGAGCTCAACGGCCGGTGGTATGACGCCCAGACCTTCGAAACGGCCATGACATCCATGCCTACCAACAACGACATGGTGCTGGCCTACTACTACCGCATTCCGGCGGGCAACGTGAGGGCCGACGTGGTGTGGCAAAACACCTACGGACGCTTTGCCAAGGTGAAGGTCAAGGTGGTTTACCCTCACACCGGCCAGGTGCTGGGCGAGGGCGAGTTTGGCAACACCGAGATCGCCAGCAAGGAGCGCACAAACGACCTCTTTGGCAACATCCGCTTTCCGGCCGACGACTTCTACCGCATTGAGCTTACCACCGACAACTGGGCCGCACTGAAGTCTATCAACTATTTCAACTACTACCGCGACAGCCCCGACCCTGTGCTTATTCCGCGCAACTTCGGCGGCACGTCGGCCTTTTTGGGCGAATGGGGCTCTACCGACCCCGAGGCACCCGACGGCAAGGCCTACGACTGGGCCTACATCGAGGCCATGGTGCCATGGGAGCACATCCACTCAGGTACCTACTACATGGTGCTCGGCACGCCCAAGGGATATATGGGCATGCAGACCAATGCTGCCATAGGCACCGGCGGCGGCGCTGCAGCCACCGACTTCCAGCGCAACGTGCTCTTCTCGCAATGGGACGCCGAGAATCAGGACGAGGGTTTCGTGCCTGAGCACAAACTGTCGAAGACCATCGACGGCAATCTCGATGCCGTGCACACCCATGCCGGCGGCGAGGGCAGTTCAGCCTCGTTCATGTTTCAGTCAGACACCAAATGGTGGCGCCACGACCACTGGATGCAATTCCTGATGAACACCCGCCCTATCACGGTGCCGGTGACTATCAAGGACAAGAAGGGCAACGACTCTACATTCCAGTGCGGCTACACCGTGATGACCACCTGGTATAAATGCGACACCATGCCCGAATGGCGATACATAGGCTCTATCCGCGCAGCCGGCATCTGCGAGAATCTCGGCTCAATCTATCAGTTTATCGAGCCATTCACCTCGGCCTGCGGCCAGGAACGCCACCGCGTGTACTACCGCAACTGCGCCTTCCGCGCAGCCAACAGCGGCCGATGGTACCATCGCAACAATGTGAGCATAGGCTACGACGGCAACGGCGTGGACCGCCGCTATCACCTCGACATCGGCCGCGGCGCAAGCCAAGACTACAGCAATTGCTTCTTCCTCGACATGGGCGGCTATGTGCATCAGCACGATAGCTCCAACCTCGTGCCGCTGGCCAAGGACATGACTTTCTGCGACACCATCAATACCGACGCCCTCGGCAAGCGCGTGGACCAGGCCCTGGCCAACGAGGACTACTACAACTTCAATCTCCGCCTCAATAAATGCGCTCCGCGAGTGTCAGAAACCGTTTGGGAAGTCGTAAAAGACTTCACAAACACCTCAGGCGACGCCACGGCAGCCATAGATGGCAACGAGTCGTCGCACTGGGAGACCTACGCACTGCCAACATACCTGTCCCTCAAAGCCAAAGAGCCACAAACCATCACCTCGTTTGAGGTATATTGGACCAACCAGTACGGCTCGCGCATGCACTACGCAGATATCTACACCAGCACCGACGGCAAAAACTGGCAGCTCGCCTACGACAGCCTTGTGGTCAGATGTCTCGACCGTATCGAGGTCAATCTGCCAAAGCCAATCACAACGCAATACGTGCAGCTCAAGTTCCACCACAAATACGTGGGAGGCAATTCCTTTAACGTCAACGAAATCACATTCCGCGGCGCATGGAACACCGACAAGCTCGAGGCCCTCGCACAAGACGTGGTGGACAACGCCGGCACGCCCAACAATTTCTACGCCAACGACGTGGCCAGCCTCGCCAACATCCTCAACACCAAGCCCGCCAGCGCCACCGCCGAATATACCCAGGCCCTGGCCGACGCCCTCTACGCCCTCAGCAGCCAAGGCACCATGGCCAACTGCTACAACGTGGGCAGCCTTATCAATCTCGCCGCCGACCACAGTTACTATATTCGCAACGCCGCTGGCCTTGGAACGCTCTGCGCCACCGACAAAGGCCAGCTCGGACTCAGCAGCGGGCCGCAAGCCGACATGGGCAACGCGCTCAACAACTGGCTCATCCTGCACGACGAGCGCTATGCCGCATACTATTTATATAATGTAGGAGCAGGCAAATTCCTCAACACCACAGCGCCCGGCTACCTCAGCGCCGAGCCACAGCAGCTGCAGGCCCGCGCGTTTGGCAAGAACATGTATTTCAATGTGCTCAACACCAAGAACCTGATAGGCGTAAATCCTGACACCGAGGGCGTGCTCAGCATCCAGAACGGCGCCAACGACTACAGTCTGTTCACAGTATTCGACAATCTACACATGCAGCAGTCCGCCGCACAGGCCGACTCGCTCTACGCCATCACAGAACCTATGGACAAGGCCGCACTCTACAAGGCTGCCCTGCCTAAGATTCTGCAAGCTCCCGTAGGCGTGGTGGGCGGATTCGCCAGCGAAGAAGCACGCGAGGCCCTGCAGGCCGCCTATGACGATGCCGACGCCAATCCTCTCGCACTGATCGACGCCGTAGAGGGCGCCGACGTCATCGAATTTGACCCCGCCAACACGCTCTACCGCATCAAATCAACCGACGAGGCCTTTGCCTCAGCGCCATACGTCACCGCCGACGCCAGCATGCGCATTGCCTGCAAGGCCGACGCCAACAGCGCCGAGCAGATTTGGCAATTCTCGCCGCGCAACCAAGGCTACACCATCGGCGCACAAGGTACGATGCTCGCTCCTCTCGACAACTCCGGCATACAAGTCATCTCGCTGTCGTCCACACCCGCTCAGGCCGGCACCTATGCCATCAGCCAGCCCGCTTGGGGCCAGCACTTTATCGGCCCGGGCGAATTTGCGAACTATGTGGTCAACGCCACCTATTCCCCGATGCGCTCAGCACTCAACAGCACCAATGGCTCGCAATGGTATCTCGAGCCCGTCACCGAGACAAACATCACCTCCAACTCCACCGGCGTGGGCTCAATCTATTATTCCTTCGGCGTTATTTTGCCCGACGGACTCAGCGCCTATGCAGTCAATGCCATCACCCCCGACGGCGTAATCAAGCTCGCTGACATGGGCGACTCCATACCGGCCTTCACACCAGTCATCATCAAGGGCGAGCCCTATCAGAAATACACGCTGACCCCGTACATCTGCAGCGCAGCTGGCAACAGCGATGGCGCAGTTGGCAACAACGATGGCGCAGCTGACAACAACGATGGCGCAGCTGGCAACAATGATGGCGCAGCCCCTGTGCGCAACCTGCTGCTGGGCACATGTTTCAAGAACAATTCGCTCACCAAGGGCACCTTTATGACCATTTCCACCTCTTCGGGCAAGTCTATCATGAAGAAACCTGCCGTGACTCAGGTCGGCGCCAACCAAGCCTACCTGCCTATCACAGACAACATGCCCAACCTTACGAGCTACACCTTTGATTTTGAAGACATTATCGACCATGTGACCGACGCCACCGCACAGCCCGCCGCCAACCAGGCCACAACCTACGGCCTCAACGGCCTGCCCGCCACCAACCTCGTCAAAGGCCACATCTACATCCGCAACCACAAAAAGATTATCGGCGAATAATTTTCCGCCCACAAACTTTACATCTCCAAATAGCCCGCCACGCACTGTCCTGGCGGGCTATTTTTGCAAAAATCGGAATATTCACAAAATACTTATTCACTTTAGTACTAAAAAAGAATATTTTTTCCCACAATCTCACTCTATTAAATAATAATGTATTATATTTGCCTCCCGAATAGAAAGAAATTACAATTCAATTCACATAATTATTAAATTTCAAACCTAATTGATTATGAAGAAATTTTTATTCTTAATCTCGTCCATGCTAGTCGCTATGGCGGCGTGGAACACGGCTTACGCACGATGGGATCTGGGCGAACAGCTCGGAGCTTCCGAAATCGTGCCGGGCAAGATGATTGTCTTCGAATATGCCTGCAACAGGTCTATGGAAGGCAGATGGTTTACCAACAACAAGATTGCCGACGCTCCAGGCTTGCTCGTTGACGATGCAATCTGGGTAGTGGAAGAAGGTCCAAAGGACATCCGTACCGGCGAACCGACTATCTATCTGCGCAACTACGGCTCTGGCAAATACATTGCCAAGAAAGACGGCGTCGCACTGACCGACATCTCCGAAGCTGCCAATTTCCAGGTAATGGACTACTCGGTAGAAATCCCTTGGAGCACCGGCTACGCTTGGGATAAGTATCAGTATGGCGTTATCCGCGAGGAACTGCAGGGCGTGGCCACCGAATGGATTGGCAACTGGTATCGCACCGCAGGCCAGGAGCTCCTCAACGCCAATACCATCGGTTTCGCCTACTCTACTGGCGACAATATCAACAAAAACGACAACGTGACCTGGCTCAACGGCTACGGCAAGGGTTGTTTTGCAAACTATATGGACTGCATCAACTGGAATGCCTATGAGATTACCTACGTCAACGACAAGGCAGGCGACTTGACCGCCCTCATCAACCAGTATATCGAGGAGGGTGAATACACCGCCGGCACCGACCCAGGCTTCTACGAGGAGAGCGCTGCCGAGAAATACAACACTGCTCTCGAAAACGCACTCGGCGTGTCTATCACCGGCGTTACCGACGAGGAGTTTGACCAGGCCATCAACGACCTCAAGGCTGCTCACGACGAAGTACTGAATGCCACCATCCCTATCACCGAGGGTTACTACTATCTCGTCAATGCGGGCCCCGAATTCATCAACACCAAGGACTTTGAGGTGGCTGCATATCCCGACGTTGTAAAGGGCAAAATGATGTGGGACATCTTTAACCCTGAAGATCCTAAGTTTATCTACCAGTTCACCAAGGCTGAGGACGAAAACGAATGGAACGTGCAGAACTTCGGCACCGACTACTGGGTAGGCGGCCAGAATAACTGGTATAATCAGCCAACTGCTGTCACTCCAACTCTTGAAGAGGCTCAGAATCTCCGCAAACATTACGGCGTGGGCATGTTCTTCTGGGGTTCTCACAACAACCACCAGACTTCTCTCTACGCTGGCAACACCAACGACAATGGTACCCTCAACACTTGGGGCGCTTGGGGCGACGACCTCGCCTCGCTTGGCTATCGCAACCTCTGGTATGTGCGCCCTGTAGCAGCTGCCACAATTGAGCGCCTCGCTCCTATCAAAGAGCAGGCAAAGCGCAACAATGCTCTCAAGGAGCTCGTAAATGAGGCCGCCAACACATGGAGCAAGCTCTTTGTGCTCGACACCACCGACGAGGCTCTCATCACCAAAGCAAGCGGCGGCGTGGGCGAAGACCCAGAAGAGGGCAACCAGATTACCTTTACCACCATCCGCAAGCAGGGCATCGAGACTGCCGACAAGTATGAATTCCTTATCGACGGCGACAACGTGACCTACATGCAGGGTATCGGTAGCATCGACATCGCTCTGGGCGAGACCGCACAGCGCTATGTCACATTTACATACGACCAGCGCATGGGTACAGAACAGCAGCAGCAGTGGGGCTATAACGAGCGCCCTGCACGCACCGCTATCTACGCTACCAACGACACCGTCAACGGCGGCGACTGGACTTATATCGCTGACATCAACATGTCTAACCAGGCATGCCCTGCAAGCCAGAGCATCGACCTCGGCGCTGAATATAAATATGTACGCTATGAGGTATTGGCCAACAGCACTGGCGGCAACTACTTCACCCTCTCTGAGTTCCAGGTTTACAAGGCTTCTATCAACCAGGAGAACTCACAATATTACAGCACCCCTGAGATGACCGCTGCCGCCGACAATATGATGAAGGTTAGAGCAGAAAAGGCTCTCGTGGAGACTGCTACTGAAGAGGACATCGCTGAGCTCGACGCTGCCATCAAGGCTGTCAACGCTCTCTACGCTGATACTACCGAACTGGCCAACCTTATCTTCCAGTGCGAGCAGATGCTGGCAGGCGCAGAAGTTGGCGAGGAGCTCGGACAGGTTTCTGACCAGGCTCTCATCGACAATCTCCAGCTGGCTATCGACAATGCAAAGAAGAACGCCTTTGTCACTCCGCTCTCTGTACAGGCAATCCTCACTGCAACCAACGAAATCACCGAGGCCAAGAACGCATTCATGGCCGGCATGAAGACCGTTGAGCCTGGCAAGTGGTATTTCATCGTCAACAGAGACCAGTACCGCTCGGGCGAGCCTGGCGAAGATGACGCTGCATGCTATGGCAACGCCATCTACTTCGACAGCAAGTACGCCGACAACAAGTCTATCACCAAGTGGGGCAAATACGACCCAATCGACATGCGACTCCAGGCCGACAACGATCCTAAGGCTATGTGGCGCTTCGTGCCAATCGCCGGCACC
>JAZUHM010000432.1:0-2838 GCA_045641725.1 Bacteroidaceae bacterium
TTTGTGGACAATATGATATTCGCATTCTTCCTCGGAATGTGTTCTTACCTTGCCGTGAGCAAGAGTGTCAAGACTGCTTTTGGTCTTGGAGTTGCGGTGACCTTTGTGTTGCTTGTGACTGTTCCTGTTGACTGGTTGCTGCAGACCAAGGTGCTTTCTGAAGACGGCATCCTCGGCACAGACCTCAGCTATCTGTCGTTCATCCTGTTTATCGCAGTTATTGCGGGCATGGTGCAGTTGGTAGAGATGATTGTGGAGCGCTTCAGCCCATCGCTTTATGCTGCGCTGGGTATTTTCCTCCCTCTGATTGCCGTTAACTGTGCTATCATGGGTGCCAGCCTCTTTATGCAGCAGCGCATCAATATGGACCCTGCCAGTTCGCAGTATATCGGTGGTGTGGCTGACTGTATTTCTTATGCTCTTGGTAGCGGTATCGGCTGGATGCTCGCCATTGTGGGCCTTGCTGCTATCCGCGAGAAGATGGCCTATACCGATGTGCCGAATAGCCTCAAGGGTCTCGGCATCACCTTTATCACCGTTGGTCTCATGGCCATGGCATTCATGTGCTTCTCTGGTCTTGACATCTAATGTAAATATCTTTTAACCCATAAATTATAAAAGATGGATATTCAATTTATCTTAGCCAGTATAGGTGTTTTTCTGGCAATAATACTTTTGCTTGTTATCATACTGCTTGTGGCAAAGAAATATCTTTCTCCAAGCGGCAATGTCAATATCACTATCAACGACAAGGACACAATCTCAGTAGCGCAGGGCAATAGCCTTCTCTCTACTCTTGCCGACAATGGTGTGTATCTTCCTTCTGCCTGTGGCGGCAAGGGTAGCTGCGGCCAGTGCAAGTGTCAGGTAGTAGAAGGCGGTGGTGAAATCCTTGACTCAGAAAAAGGTCAGTTCACTCGCAAGCAGATTAAGGACAATTGGCGCCTCGGTTGCCAGTGCAAGGTTAAGGGCGACCTTAAGATTAAGGTGCCTGAGAGTGTGATGGGCGTCAAGGAATACGAGTGTACTGTGGTCAGCAACAAGAATGTGGCTACCTTTATCAAAGAGTTTATCGTGGCTCTGCCTGAGGGCGCTCACATGGACTTTGTGCCTGGTAGCTATGCTCAGATTCGCATTCCTGAGTACGAGATGGATTATAATGTAGATATCGACAAAGACTCTATCGGCGAGGAATACCTGCCGGCATGGGAGAAATTCGGTCTCTTTGGTCTCAAGTGTAAGAACACCGAACCAACCATCCGTGCTTACTCTATGGCTAACTATCCTGCCGAGGGCGACCGCTTCATGCTTACCGTGCGTATTGCGACTCCTCCGTTCAAGCCTAAGGATCAAGGCCCTGGTTTTATGGACGTTATGCCGGGTATTGCCTCATCTTATATCTTCACCCTCAAGCCTGGCGACAAGGTAATGATGAGTGGCCCTTATGGTGAGTTTGCTCCAATCTTTGACTCTAAGAAGGAGATGATTTGGGTAGGCGGTGGTGCCGGTATGGCTCCGCTTCGCGCTCAGATTATGCACATGACTAAGACCCTCAAGACCACCGACCGCGAGATGCACTACTTCTATGGAGCACGCGCACTCAACGAGGTGTTCTATCTCAAGGACTTTCAGCAGATTGAGAAGGACTTCCCTAACTTCCACTTCCACCTTGCACTCGACCGCCCCGACCCTGCGGCAGATGCAGCTGGCGTGCCTTACACAGCAGGCTTTGTACATCAGGTTATGTATAACACATACCTCAAAGACCACGAGGCGCCAGAAGATATCGAGTACTACATGTGTGGCCCTGGCCCAATGAGCAAGGCCGTTGTAGGAATGCTTATGGACCTCGGTGTTGAGTCGCAGAGCATCATGTACGACGACTTCGGCGGATAATAAAAATCTCTTATACAAGGAAAAGAGAAGGGAGCTATATACCTGTTGTCCCCGATATTCTGTTCTTATTTTAATCTCGAATTTGCGAATTAAAGAATTTTTTTTCTATTGAGTTGGGCGGGAATTTCTTTGAATTTTAAGAAAAACCGTAGCGGTTTTGCCTGCGGACAGGAAACACTGTGTTTCTTCTTATGATTCAAATAAAATTCTTGTCCAACACTCATAAAAATTACCGCTTCGCTCTCGCTATTCGCTCGTGATGCTAAAGCATTCTCTAATTCACAAATTCGGGACAGAAATTATTATCGAGGGCAACATGTATATTGTTTTCAAAGAGAAAGTATGAATGTGGCTGGCAAAGCATTCTGTTTTCTCTTTTCCTTTTTCTTTGTTTTTTGAAATTCTTTGTGGTGGAACGGCTTTGGAATAAAAACTATATAAAAGTATGGGTGGCAAACTTCATGATCTTTTTCTCGTTCATGATAGTTATGCCGCTTTTGCCGCTGTATCTGCGCGACACCTTTGCCACTGATAAGCACGTTATAGGTATTGTCCTGTCCGGCTATACCCTTACGGCCTTGCTCATCCGTCCGTTTAGCGGCTATATAGTCGATAGTTTTCCCCGCAAGTTAGTGCTGCTGGTCAGCTATTTTCTCTTCTTCTTTATGTTTGCGGGTTACATCGTGGCCACCTCGCTCACGCTTTTTGCTATATTGCGCACGGTACACGGAGCACCCATGGGCGCTGTCACGGTGGCAAACAGCACCGTGGCCATCGACGTGCTGCCATCCTCTCGCCGGGCAGAGGGAATTGGCTATTATGGTCTCTCCAACAACCTTGCCACGGCCATAGCCCCTATGGTGGGATTGTTTGTCTATCAGCACGTGGGTTCCTATAACCTTATATTTATAATAGCACTTGCCACGTCGGCAATAGGTTTTG
>JAZUHM010000433.1:0-7040 GCA_045641725.1 Bacteroidaceae bacterium
CTTTTTAGTAGTCAGCCAGCAACTCAGCTCGCATTTGAGTCGTCTGCTCCCCTAGGGAGGGGAGCTGTCGCGAAGCGACTGAGGGGTCGATAGTATAATTTGCTACTATTCAGTCATTTGTACTTGTTGGGCCTCCGTACCCCTCTGGCTCTTCGAGCCACCTCCCCTCCTCAGGGGAGGAGACGGCTCAATCACAACTTCTAGTACAAATACCTGTAAAAAATGTGTACAAAGAATACTTCTTTGAGCCATTTTCCCTAACTAGGGGAGGAGGCGACTCAATCACAGTTATTTATTTTACCGGACACTAATAATTTCCAAAATCCAGTGCGGGGCTCGGCTTGATTGCCGGGCCCCGTTTTTATAGATGCGCCCTTTATGTGGTGTTGTTAATTGTGTTAAATTCGATATGAAATTATATTATTTCGTTCTTGCGAAAACAAAGTGCGTTTTAATTTCTGTTCACAGCGCTGTGAACGAAAATTAGCGCGCACTTTGATGATTTTAGGGCGAATTTTGCTGTTTTTATGTCGGATTTGACAATTTTGGAGCCGAAATTAGGAGAAATATATTAAAAAATGTTATCTTTGCACTTGAATTCATGAGAAAAGACTAAATACGACGTCAATGGAAATTAACAATCCGGACATTATCAATGGGGGAGGAGCTGGCGAGAAATCGCAATTGCGCTCTATCCTTTTTGTCTGCTTGGGCAATATATGCCGCTCGCCTATGGCCGAGGCGGTGTTCGCCAAAGTGGTTGAGGAACGAGGCTTGGCCGAGAAGTACATAATCGACTCTGCCGGCCTGATAGATTATCACGAGGGCGAGCTGGCCGACAATCGCATGAGGCGCCATGCCTCTGAGCGCGGCTATTATCTCACTCATCGCTCGCGTCCGATAGAAATGCTTGATTTTGAGCGCTTTGACTATATTGTGGGCATGGATCAGCAGAATCGCCGTTCGCTGATGGCCATGGCGCGCAATGGTATTGAGGAGGCCAAGGTGTTGGACATGGCCTCGTTTTTGCGCTACCACCAGTCAGATTCAATCCCCGACCCGTATTATGGCGGCGACAAGGGTTTTGAAAATGTGATAGACCTGCTGGAGGATGCGTGTGAATCGCTGCTTGATTGGCTGGAAAATAATAAATAACTAAAATACTTAGAAGAAATGAAAAAGTTTTGTACGTTTTTTGCAATGTTTGTTCTGTTGTCATTGTGTGTGGAAGCGCGTAATGTGATAAAGAATCCAAATGAAATTTCATCTCGCAAGGCTTATAACCTGTATAATCCACATTTTACCACCTATGCAGTCTATTCGCCCCAAAATAGCGATTACTATGTATGGACAGCGGGCATGATTGGTGATGCCGGTCATGCAGTTAAGAATCCTAAGTATTCAGAGCCGTTTGATTCCGCAGACCGCAATGGCGCTTGGATGTTTGTGACATATAACGATGGATTAGGCAACTTCTGGTATGCTTATAATCTCGGTGCTAAGAAGTTTTTGTGTGTGGGCTACGGTTCTAACGCAGAAACACGATTTTCAAATGGCAGTACAATCAATTTGAGTATAGATGATGGTTTGGCTCATATAGCAAGAGTAGGTGGAGGACGCAATTATATGTGTGTGTCTCCTCAGTTGAATTATCCTATTAGTATATGGTCGATTGACGATGCAGGCGCTTCGTGGGAGATTATTGAGAACGACAAGGTAGAGGTGACTGACGAAGATTATAATAACTGTATGGAAATGTTAGATAAATATGTGCCGAAATATGTGCGCATCAATGTTGATACTCGCAATGGTAATATCTTTGCGAGCAAGAGCGGCGGTGAAATGCCAAGTGGCGCATATGCAGGAACTCCTATCACATTTGCAGCTCAAGCGCTCAAGGGCTTTACATGTCCAGAGGGCATAGCCATTCGCCATGGTCACAATCTAGACGGCCCGCAGTATGTAGATGGCGAGCGTCAATGGGGCGAATATACTGTTCCGATGACCACAAACAATATCACAATTCCTGCTGACAGTGTAGATGGCGACATTCTGATAAAGGCTTATTGGGAGCAGACCTCCTGGGATGGCTATGAACTTGTCTTTAGCGATGAGTTTAACGGCGATGGACAGCCTGATCCCACAAAGTGGATGCGCACTAAGCGCCAGAATGCCACATGGAACCGCTGGTGCTCGGATTCTCCACTCGTGGTAAACGAGAGCGACGGCTCGCTGAAGTGTCTGGCTATCCCTAATCCCGATAAATCAGTGGACAATGCCGACATGCTTACCGGCGGCATACAGAGTTATTTTGGTTTCCGCTATGGTCGTGTCGAGGCTCGCATCAAGACTAATCCATGGGTGGGCAGTTTTCCTGCTTTTTGGATGATGCCTGTTGATAATTCCAAGGGCTGGCCAAATGCTGGCGAGATTGATATCTGGGAAATGATAGATTACAATGATGTGAGCTATCACACCGTCCATACCAACTGGACCTACAATCTTGGAAAAGGTGGCAATTCCAAGAGCAAGAGTAATGTTTGGTATTATGATTCCTGGCATGTCTTTGCAGTAGAATGGACCGACAAAAAGATTTCGTGGTATGTAGATGGACAGTTTGTGTGGAGTTATAATAAGAGCACCGATGCTAATGCTCTCAGCAATGGGCAATGGCCGTTTGACGCCCCATTCTATCTTATTCTGAATCAGAGTGTGGGCAACGGCTCTTGGGCTGCCAATGCTGATGTAGAGCATACTTATTCTACAGAGTTCGATTGGGTGCGTGTGTATCAAACCACCGATATCACAGCTGTGGAAGATAGCTTGGTGGACACACCAGACCAGAGCAACGCTCGACCCGGTATATTTGATCTTAGCGGTCGTCCGGTAGAAGAACCTCAGAAAGGAGTTTATATTGTAAACGGCCAGAAAATGCGCTTTGAATAATTCTTAACGTTGCCTGGCGCCGGGCAACAGGTGCAGGACTGTCAGAAATATCACAAAAAAAACTGAGCCTCAACTTTGCTGTTGGGGCTCAGTTTTTGGTTTTTAGAACTGTGAAGGGCTTTATTTTTTCACGACTTTGTGATTGATAATATAAAGACCGGCTTTGTCAGTCTCTGTAGGGCGGCCTTGCAAATCATAGGCGTGCTCGCTGTTGGGGACTGCGTTCTCTGCGGTTGCATCGCTGACGTTGTCAATCAGATCGTCGAAATCAAATGTGTAATACTGGAGGTCTGGCATAGACTCTGTCTTTACAATATAGATTTCGTTGTCGGCAGCCTGGCCGCTGAGGATGGCCTTTTTCATCATTGGCTTGTTCTCGTTGATTTTCAGGGTGTAATACTCGTTCTTCTTGAGCAAAGTGTTTTTGAGCAGGCTGCCGCTGAATTTGTTGCTGTTGTCGTATGGCGCAGCCAAGGGCGCAGCAATGGCAAATGTGAGTGTGGCATTAGGATCTCCCTTGATAAGCACAGGTGTCAAGGCCGGCACAACGCCAGTGACGGGCGAGAGTTTGATAACTCCGTCCTGAGTGATGTGATTGGCGGTGTAAACTTCCTGGCCTTCGCCCACGATGATGTCGAAATCGACGTAGAGCGAAGACACGCCCACAGAATTGAGTCTTACGGTAAAGTCTTTTGCCACGTCGATGGTCCACAAAGCGCTTGCATTGGTGGCTGCTATTGATGCCACCGAGCTGCCGTTGAGACCGAGTGCGAAGGTTGGATATGAGTGGTCGGAATAGTTAAATACGCCCGGATTCTTTTCTGTGAGGTAGTAGCTTGCGGCATTTTCGCATGGAGTCGCGAGGACGTTGCCGGCTTTGGGGCTGCCGCCAGTGTTGATGGGCAGCATAGAGAGGCCTTTGCCCTGCGAGGCAATTACTGTGCCGTCACCTTTTTTATATACATGCCAAATCTGACCAGGCTTGTTGATTGTGGTGCTTGTGAGGCCGAGGCCGTTGGATGTGATGGAAAGGGTAGGAGTGGAAGTCTCGCTGGCGGAAGTAAAGATGTAAACGTGCTCAGTGTCGAGGTCAAGAAGCTTGATGTCCTCGATTTCGTGGATGAATTTCTCTGTGTTTTCTGGCAGAACGTCGCCGCCGTTGTAGAGAGTCTCGAGGGTGGCTTTAGTCTCGTCGGATTCAATGCTGCCGACGCGGCCGTTTGGCACGTCGAGCAGTTCGAGATATCTTTTCTTGCATGCGTCGAGGCGCTCGTTGAGGTATGATTTCTCAGCCACGGCAAGCGCTTCTGCATTTTCTGGACGCAGATAATAGTCGTCGAGCATCAGGAAGCGTGCATTGTCGGTGAGGTTGCCCCAGTAGAATGGCTCGTCGAGGGCTGTGTTGATGCTGAGATATTTGTTGAATTCGGCTGTGCCTTCCTTGAGCGAGCGCAAAGTGCAGCCTTTGCCCGAGATGCCGGTAGCGAATGGGTATGGAGTATCGCTGAGCCAGCCTTCTCCCTCGGGGTTGAGGTATTTCTTGAGGCCGATGTTGTACACATAGGCATTGGTGAACTTCTCGCTGCGCACGATTTGCCAGGTGTTATTTGGATTGGTGACGTCGGCGCAGACCTTGGCGTAGTCTTTGGCTGTGCTTGCTGTGGCTCCCTTGGCGGTGATGCCCTTTGAAGGCTCGGCGCAGATGAATCCGAGGTCGCTGGCGTTCTGCAAAAGATAGGCTTTGTTGATTGTGATGTAGTTGGTGTTGCTGACACGGCCGTACATCAGCGGGAAGCAGTCGTGATAGATGTGGCGGATTTCGGCGGACAGGGCGTCGGTGTCGGTGCATGCGCCGTTATTGTAGATGGTCTTGAGCTGGGCGATGTCTTCGGTCTTGTAGAACTGAAGGCCGTTCTCGTTGTCAATGATTTCCTTGGCTATGACTTTGATTTTGTCGATATCGTAGTCGCCGCGGATGGCGAGTGTGGAAATCTTGAGGCGTGGAGAGCCGTGGCTGTTGATCTGCTCGTGGAAGAAGAGCTTGAGATATTCGGTGCGCAGGGTTGTAGGCAGGGTTATCTCGTTGTCGTCTTCGTTGTTGATAAATACGTCTTTGGCTCCGAGTGTCCAGTTTTCGCCGTCGGTCGATGTGTAGGCATCTACATAGCGAGTGCGGGCATTGTAGCCCTCTGGCTGGTGGAGGCGGAACGATGATATTGGCACTACGCCTGTCTTGGATTTAAGTACTACCGTGTGTCCGGCGGAGCTGTTGGATTCCCAATAGTTTGTGCTGTTTTCATTGAGCATGCCAACGGCGTTGGCGCCTGTGCTGGAGAGGACGCTCCAGTTGGCGTGGCTATATTCGACGCTGTTTCTGTTGAATTGCTCCATGAGTGAGAACTGGCGCCAGAGGTGGGCGGCCTGATCTACTCGCTTGTTGAGTGGATCGAGGTTGATTGTGTCAACTGCGAGGTCGTTTTCGGGTAATCCGGCAACATTGCTGCTGTCTGTGGGGAGGCCCCAGCCTCCGTAGGTCATCTGAAAGGCGTTTTCGTAGAGGCTGGTGGCACCGCTGTATCGGTCGGTGCGTGTGGTGCGGTCGCCATAGTGGCTGAATCCTACCTTGTTGCGGTTATACCATTTGCCGGAGGCTGCTGAGCGCATGTATCCGTGGCGGTAATATACCTTGTGTGGCTCGTGGCCTTCGCCGCCGCCAAAGTTCTCGATGAATGAATACCATGAGCCTATCAGTTGGTTCTTTGTGGCTTCGCGAATGGTGGCGAGATAGGTCCAGTTTGAGTCTTTTGCCATCTTATACCATACGGTCACGAGGGTGTTTTCAACTTTGTGTTCCTCGTATTCGCCTGAGTTGTGGTTTTTCTCGATTTCGGTGGCGTTTTCGGGGCGTGCGTTTACGAGGAACTGCACCCATTCGTCGGAGCGCCACCAGTAGGTTTCGTTGTTGAGCTGTATGGTGCCCGAAGAGCCTTCGCCGCCGCCGTGGCCGCTTACGCCCAAGTGGTTGTAGTCATAGACTTTGGCGCGGAGATACTGTGGTAGGTTGGGGTCTTCGTCGGTGTTGCCCGAGTCCCAGCATGAGAAGAGCACGGTGCGGTTGAAGTTGTCGCCCACGCGGCCTACGCTCTGTATGCCGCAGTAGAATGAGTTGGCGGCAATGGTGCAGTAGTAGTCGGCCGGGTGCTGAAATGCGCGTGGTACGAGCACTTCCTGATATGCCCAGTCGTAAGCCTGGCCCACTGGTGCTTCGGGTATGGTGGTAGCCCAGTTGAAGAGGTGCTGGCCGTAGCCGCCCTGCGGGTGTTGCAGGATTGGCAGTGTGGCTGTGCGCTGAAAGAGGAAGTGCTTGATGTTGTTCACAAACGACCAATTGTCGCAGTTGAGCTCAAAGCGA
This sequence comes from Bacteroidaceae bacterium, assembly GCA_045641725.1. GTDB lineage: Bacteria > Bacteroidota > Bacteroidia > Bacteroidales > Bacteroidaceae > UBA6382. The sequence continues at coordinate 6,359 of JAZUHM010000433.1, forward strand.
TAATATTCGTCGGCCGGGAAGCGGGTATAGGGCAATAATTCTACTTTGAGTTCCTTGTTGGTCAGTGCCAGCGAGGTGTTTTGGGTCTCGCTCACGCAGAGGGTGTCGCCTGTAGAAACGCGGGTGACGGTGAGTGTGATTTTTGGCATGCGTGCATACTTGGATGTATATACAAAATCGGCGCGCGCTCCGGTTTCTGGAATGCGGAGGTAATACACAACGCTCAGTCCAGACGATGGGGTGGATAGTGAGGTCAACGCACTCTTGGAGTCGGCCTTGGAATAGAACTTGCCGTCTTGAAATTTGTAGCACCAGCCGCACCATGCGGTATCCAGCTTGGCTTGATAGCTTTGGGCCTGTGTGCTTGTTGTCGCCATCAGCCCTGCCATCAGTGCCAATGCCGAAACTAACAGTTTAAAGTGTTTCATTTTGTTTGTTAAGTGTTTTATAAGTTGTTTATATATATTCATTTTATATAATTATTGCGCGCGCAAGCGCAAAAACAGAGCAAATATATGAAAAGAATTTGGAACAATCGCAAAAACTGTTCTTGATTTCGCGTTTTTATTACGTTTGGAATATATTTAATGCCAAAAAGACCGAAATTCGGCATAAAAATTCATAGATTCGCTTTGATTTTAATTAAGTGCGCAATAAATTCCGTTCACAGCGCTGTGAACAA
>JAZUHM010000434.1:0-2459 GCA_045641725.1 Bacteroidaceae bacterium
GCTGTGAACAAACGTTCACAGCGCTGTGAACTGAAATTAGAGCGCACTTGGAAATTTTTGGAGCGAAATTTGCATAATTCTGGGCGTTGTGAGAAATGTGCAGGATGGTGGTTGGGAGATTATGTAAAACGAGAAAAACGGAATGTGCTTCAATGGTCAAAGCACATTCCGTTTAGTGTGTGGTGTCATTAAAGATGTCCGTGGCTGTTTTTTGCGGTCAGGCAGATGGGTGCCTTACAGCGTGCCTTTGGACGATGGTATCTGAAAGTGGTTTGTGTCGCGGTTGAGAGCCATGCGCAGGGCTTTGGCAAAGGACTTGAAGATGCCTTCTATCTTGTGGTGCTCATTGGTGCCAGAGGCCTGGATGTTGAGGTTCATCTTGGCGGAGTCGGAGAGTGACTTAAAGAAGTGGAGGAACATCTCGGTGGGCATTTCGCCTATCTTCTCGCGCTTGAACTCTGCGTCCCATACGAGCCATGGGCGGCCGCCGAGGTCAAGCGATGTCTGGCAGAGACAGTCGTCCATAGGCAGACAGAAGCCGTAGCGTTGTAGTCCGCGCTTGTCGTTGAGTGCTTCGGCTATGCACTGGCCGAGTACGATGGCTGTGTCTTCGATGGTGTGGTGCTCATCTACATTGAGGTCACCCTTGACCTGTATGCTGAGGTCCACCATGCCGTGGCGCGCTATCTGCTCGAGCATGTGGTCGAAGAATCCGAGACCTGTGCTGATGTCAGACTTGCCTGTGCCGTCGAGGTTGATGGCGACGTTGATGTCGGTTTCCTTGGTGGCGCGGTGTATGTGGGCAGTGCGCACTCCGCCGATGATGATCTGTTGTATCTTGTCCCAGTTCATATCGGGGCCGAGTATCAGGGCTTTGGCGCCAAGGTTGTCGGCCAATTGTCGGTCGGTCTCGCGGTCACCTATGACGTAGCAGTTGCTGAGGTCGTAGTCGCCCTGCATGTATTGGGTGAGCATGGCGGAGCCGGGCTTGCGGGTGGGCAGGTTGTCCTCGGGAAACGAGCGGTCTATGTGCTGCTGCTTGAAGGTGATGCCTTCGCCTTGGAGGGTTTGGAGAATGAAGTTGTGCACGGGCCAGAAGGTGTCTTCGGGAAACGAGTCGGTGCCGAGGCCGTCTTGGTTAGAGACGAGGATCAGCTCGAAGTCGGTCTTGAGTGCTATCTGGCGCAGGGCGCTGATGGCACCTGGCACAAACACGAGTTTTTCAAATGCGTCAATCTGCTCGTCTTCGGGTTCACGTATGATGGTGCCGTCGCGGTCTATAAAGAGGGCAAGTTTCATGGGTAGTTTGGTGTTGTTAAATCACTTGATATTCAAACAAGTAGTACTTTGTGAATAGCTAAATAGTAATTTTTATTGTTTTTTGTATCTGCGCAGTGCCGAGATGAGTGTTGTGTTTTCTTGCGGCGATCCTACCGTGATGCGGAGGCAGTTTTGGCAGAGGGTGATTTTGGAACGGTTGCGCACTATGACGCCCTGGTCAACGAGGTAGTTGTAGATGCTGTTGGCATCGGTAAACTTGGCGAGGAAGAAATTGGCCTCGGTGGGGTAAATCTGCAGGCAGATGTCGAGCTCGTTTACTGCGTACATTAGCGACATGCGCTCTTTGAGGGTGATGTTTATCCAGTCGTTGACGTCGTTGAGTCGCTTGCACATTTCGAGAGCATTGCGCTGTGTCAGCACATTGACGTTGTAGGGGTATTTCACCTTGTTGAAGAGTTCGATGATTTCTTTTTGCGCAAATGCCATGCCGAGGCGTATGCCAGCCGATGCCCATGCCTTAGACAGGGTGTTGAGTACGATAAGGTTGGGGTGCTTCTTGATGAGCGGGCGCCAAACCGGCTTTGACGAAAATTCGCCATAGGCCTCGTCGATAACCAGGATGCCGCTGAAGGTGTTGAGGAGTTTGGTTATCTCTTGGGCGTCAAGGGTGTTGCCTGTGGGGTTGTTGGGTGTGCAGAGGAAGATGGCCTTGGTCTTTTCGTTGCACACGGCAAGCAGTTTGTCAGCCTCGATGTCAAATCGGTTGTTGAGGGGCACCTTGCGGCACTCTACGTTGTTGATGTCGGCGCAGACCTCATACATGCCGTATGAAGGGTCGATGGTGACGATATTGTCGCGACCAGGTGTGCAGAAGATGCGGAAGATTAGGTCGATGGCTTCGTCAGAACCGTTGCCGAGGAATATCTGGTCGGCATCTACGCCTTTGATAATAGACAACTGCTGCTTTAGTTCGCGCTGCAGTGGGTCAGGGTAGCGGTTGTATGACAGGTTGTATGGGCTCTCGTTGGCGTCGAGAAAGGTGTGTGCCTCTTTGCCGCTGTATTCGTCGCGGGCTGAGCTGTATGGCTTGAGGCACCAGATATTGGGGCGTACTAATGATTTGAGGTCAAACATTGTGTTTAGGAGTAAGGAGATAAGGAGTAAGGAGATAAAGAGAT
>JAZUHM010000435.1:0-3400 GCA_045641725.1 Bacteroidaceae bacterium
CTTTGCCATTTTTGTGCTAAAAATACCATTTTATGCACCAAACACACCTTATTTATTTATAAAAGCCTTAATTTTGCATTTAATTTGGCGGACTATAGCCAGCAAAAAACAAGAAAACCATGACAAAACGACTACTCCTAATATTGATAATTGCCCTGGGCGCCGTGCTCCCAAGCCACGCCGTGCTCAAAGAAGACAGTATCAAGCAGACCCTCTTTGTGCTCAAGGGCGAACTGCAAAGCTACTACGCCGAACTGCTGAAAAACTCCACACGCCACAACCAAAAGAGAGAACTGCAGAAGAAGCAGATGGCTGATTTCATGAAGCGAACCAGCCAGATTCAGCTCATGCTCTATTCCCAAAAGGAGGAGTACACCTTTGACATGGCCTATGCCTGCAACGAGGCCACCGAGATGTATCAGGAGTTCAACAAGCGCCGCATGCCGTTTGACCAAATCCTGGCATCCACCAACAAGGAAATAGACAGCTACACCAATCTCATCGACGCCCTCGAGACACTCCCCCCTATCCTCAAGAAACTGCCCAAGGCCAATCCTAACATCATCAACTATGTAAAGACGCACAACAACGGGCAGTTTAACGACTCGCTCTTTAACGAGGCCCGCCGCCATCCTTACGTCCTCGACCAGGAAGACGTAAGAAACCGCAACATCTGCCTCAACTACGCCCGCGGCATACTCAAGCTGCTCAAGGAGCGCAAATCGCAGGTCGAGATCGAAAGCGACCTCTACTCGCGCACTTCGCAGTATATCAACAAGATCAACTCGTTTGCCATGGAGCGCTATGGAGAAATCAAACGCAGCATCTTTGTCAACGGCGGCAGCAACTATTTCACCGTACTCAGCCGCATCCAGCTCTCGGCCGACAACGCCCGCAGCGACGCCGAAGACAAATACCGCCCCATCGGCAATCCACGCGACCGACTCCACTCGCAGTGGCGCGGCCCCATTGTGTATGCGCTGTCAATATTCATTTTAGTCTTCCTCGTAATTGCCATTCTGCTCAGCAACATCATAATCCGCTGGCTCGTGCCCAAGAAACTGCGCACCGAGGAATTCAAGCAAAAGAGGTTCTATATCACCCTCGTGGCCGCGGTCATAATCTTTGCCCTCGCCATCAACGTGGTGCGCCTCACACTCAACAACGACAACTTCTGGCTCATGGCCAGCGCGCTGCTGATTGAGTTTGCATGGCTCATTGGCGTAATTCTCATCTCAATCCTCATCCGCCTCAAAGGCCAGCAGATGAAGAGCGGATTCAGCATCTATGCTCCAATCATGCTCATGGGATTTGTGATCATCACATTCCGCATCATCTTTATCCCCAACAATCTGGTCAGCCTCATCTTCCCGCCCATTTTGCTCGCGTTTACCATCTGGCAACTGATCGCCGTGCGCCGCCACAACAAGAAAATCCCAAAGACCGACATCTTCTACACCTGGATTTCGCTCCTCATCATGAGCGTGGCGACTATTGCGTCGTGGGCCGGCTACAATCTGATGGCAGTATTGGTGCTCATCTGGTGGCTGTTCCAGCTCACCTATATCCAGACCATCACCTGCCTCTTTGACATGCTCGGCATCTATGAGGCGCGCCACCTGGTTAAGAAAATCAAGGGCCTCATCCCAGGCAAGAAAGGCTCCAACCCAGGCAAGAAGGGCTCCAACCCCGACAAAAAGGGCCAGGCGCAGCAAGCCAATGACAAGATTCCGGTCGAGGACCTCGAAAAAGCCATCCAGAAACTCCGCAACAGCCAGGGCGCCTACATCGCCAACACCTGGTTCTTCGACTTTATCTACAAAGCCCTCGTACCTATCATCGGCGTGCTCTCCGTGCTGTGGTCTATCTGGCACACGGCCAACGTGTTTGACCTCTCCGACTCGCTCAGAGACGTGTTTGTGGCCCATTTTATCGACATCCCCAACGTAATTCGCCTCTCGCTGCAAAACATAGTGCTGATTGCCAGCATGTGGTTCGTGTTCAGATATCTCAGCTACCTGTTTAAGTCCCTGGTTAAGCGCTATATCAAGCAGAAAGCCACCAATGCGGGCAATAAGCCCAACATTACTCTGGCCAACAATGTGATTGCAATCATCGTATGGGGCGCCTACCTCATTATCGCCATGATTATGCTCAAGATTCCCGCCGGCGCCATCGAGATTATCTCCGCCGGTCTGGCAACCGGTGTGGGTTTTGCGATGAAAGACCTGCTCGAAAACTTCTTCTACGGCCTCTCGCTGATGACCGGCCGCGTCAAAGTGGGCGACTACATCGAGTGCGACGGCATCCGCGGCAAGGTAGAGAGCATCACCTACCAGAGTACCCAGATCCACACCATAGACGGCTCCATCATTGCATTCCTCAACAGTGCCTTATTCAGCAAAAACTTTAAGAACCTCACGAAAAACCACAGCTACGAGAGGGTGATGGTGCCAGTGGGCGTGGCCTACGGCACCGATGTCAACGAGGTGCGACGCATGCTGCTCGGCGATATCAACAAACTGCGCGCCAAGAACAAGGACGGCCGCGACATAATCCACCCTAAGCTCCCGATGGAGGTGCTGTTCAACGATTTTGGCGACAGCAGCGTCAATCTCTACCTCACCTACTGGGTACTTGTGGAGGAGAAATTCGAAATGACCGCCAAGGTTAAGGAAACTATCTACAACACACTCAATGCTCACAAGGTGGAAATACCATTCCCGCAGCACGACGTGTATATCAAGCAGATACCGGCAGCGCCAAAGCCCGCCGCACCCACCAAGCCACGCAAGCAAAACCCACAAAACGAAAACAACTAAACAAACTAAATAAACATGCAACCATTACTTATCTACAACACGCTCTCTCGCAACAAAGAGCTGTTCAAACCCATCAACGAGGGCCACGTCGGCATGTACGTATGCGGCCCCACCGTGTATGGTGATGCCCACTTGGGCCACGCCCGCCCCGCAATCACCTTCGACCTCCTCTTCCGCTACCTCAAGCATCTGGGCTATAAGGTGCGCTACGTCCGCAATATCACCGACGTGGGCCACCTTGAGCACGACGCCGACGAGGGCGAAGACAAAATCGCCAAGAAGGCACGCCTCGAACAGCTCGAGCCAATGGAGGTTGCCCAATATTTCACCAACCGATTCCATCAGGCCATGGACGCCCTCAACGTGCTGCCGCCAAGCATCGAGCCACACGCCTCGGGCCACATCATGGAGCAGCAGCAGCTCGTGCAGGAAATCCTTGACAACGGCTTTGCCTACGAGAGCCAGGGCAGCGTATATTTCGATGTAGAGAAATACAACCAGACTCATCGCTACGGCAAACTCTCAAACCGCAATCTCACCGACGTCAAAGTCGGAGGCCAAGCGGTTCTTAGGAAGAC
>JAZUHM010000436.1:0-6522 GCA_045641725.1 Bacteroidaceae bacterium
CTTGGGCGAGCTGTCGGTCGGTGATTATGGCATTGGGCTGGAATCCCTGGTTTTCGGCGGGGCGCATGCGTGGGAAGTTGACGCTGTACTTGGTGCGCCAGTAGTGCTTCTGCAGGTATCTGAGGTGGTGGGCCATCATGGTGATGTCGGTGCGCCAGTCTTTGTCGAGTCCTATGAGTACTCCCATGCCGATGGAGTGGACTCCGGCCTGTCCCATGCGGTCGAAGCCATTGAGGCGCCAGTTGAACCTTGACTTCATGCCGCGTGGATGATAGAGGTTGTAGTCGGCCTTGTGGTAGGTTTCTTGGAAACAGATCACGCCGTTCATGCCGTGGCGCGCGAGTTCCTTGTAGTCTTCGGTGCTGAGCGGCTGCACTTCTATCTTGATATTGGAAAAATATCTCTTGGCTATATCTACGCTCTTGGCTATATAGGCCACTCCTGCCTTGGCGGGGTTCTCGCCTGTCACGATCAGGATATTCTCAAAGGGGGCCAGTCTCTTGATGGCCTTGTACTCGTCTTCTATCTCCTGGGGGGTGAGGATTACTCGCGCCATGGGGTTTTGGATATGGAAGCCGCAATAGACGCAGGAGTTGGTGCAGCTGTTGGTAATATACAGGGGTATAAACATCGACATGGTGCGGCCAAAGCGCTCTTCGGTGTAGTGGCGGCTCAGTAGGGCCATTTTCTCGAGATATGGCTCTGCGGCGGGGGATATGAGCGCCATGAAGTCCTCGACGTCGCAGTGGCTCTTGCCCAGGGCGCGGCGCACGTCGGCATCGGTCTTGGCGCTGATCTTGCGGGTTGTCTCGTCCCAGTCTATTTTTTCTAATTCGTCTGAAAACATTGTTATATTATGTCTCTGTCAGTTTGTTTTTTTACAAGGGTGGAATGCGTATTCTCTCAACTCGCGGATGGTGGGGGCTGTGCCGCACACGGCGCAATGGGCATTGGTGGCCACATCGAGTGTCATCCACTCCATAGCGAGGGCATCGAAACACAGGCAGCGGTTCACCAGCAGGTTGCCAGCGCCGGTGATGTACTTTATGCACTCGGTGGCCTGGAGTGTGCCGCAGATGCCGGCGATAGAGCCCAGCACTCCCACCATGGCGCAGGTCTCTACCTCGTCTTGGGCAGGCGGTTCGGGGAAGAGGCACCTGTAGCATGCGCTGCCTGGCACGTGGGTTATCAGCTGGCCGCGAAACCGACTGATACCGCCCATACAAAAGGCCTTGCCCAGCATCACGCAGGCGTCGTTGATGAGGTATTTGGGCGAGAAATTGTCGGTGCCGTCTATCACGAAATCATACGGCCTTATGATGTCCATGGCATTTGCCTCGCTAAGATAGCAGTCGTAGGTGAGTACCTTGACGTCGGGGTTTAGGGCGGCGATTTTCTCCTTGGCCGACTCCACCTTCAGGCGCCTCAGGTCGGCGGTGGTGTGCAAGACCTGGCGCTGCAGGTTGCTCAGGCTCACCCTGTCGCCATCTATGATTCCTATTGTGCCAACTCCAGCCGCCGCCAGATACTGCAGCACGGGCGAACCAAGGCCTCCCGCACCGACCACCAGCACACGGCTGGCCAGCAGTCGCTCTTGTCCCGCCTCGCCTATACCGTCCAGTATCAGGTGGCGGTTGTATCTGCGCCTTTGGTCGTTTGTCATGTCTTTATCAGTCTAAGAAACTGGTCAATGGAGAACTGGCCGAAGCCTCGAGGTTCAAAGCCTCTACGGCAAGGCCTGCCTCGTAGGCACGGCGGCCTGCCACCACTGCCTCCTTAAAGGCTATGGCCATCTCTACGGGATTGCCCGCCACGGCAATGGCAGTATTCACCAGGCAAGCCGATGCACCCAGCTCCATAGCCTCGGCGGCATGGCTCGGAGCACCGATGCCCGCATCGACTACCACAGGCACGGTGGCCTGCTCGATAATAATCTGCAGGAAGTCGCGGGTCTGAAGGCCCTTGTTGGTGCCAATCGGAGCGCCAAGGGGCATCACGGCTGCCGCACCGGCCTCTGCCAGATGCTTGCACAGAGTGGGGTCTGCCTGGCAGTATGGCAGCACCACAAAACCGAGCTTTACCAACTGCTCAGTGGCTTTGAGGGTCTCCACAGAGTCGGGCAGCAAGTAGCGGGGGTCGGGATGAATCTCGAGTTTGAGCCAATTGGTGCCAAAAGCCTCGCGAGCCATCTGCGCCGCAAAGACTGCCTCCTCAGCATCTCGCACTCCGCTGGTATTGGGCAGCAGCTGGATGCGGGGATTCTTGATGTGGGCCATAAAGTTGTCGTTCTCGTCGTCGAGCTCCACACGCTTCATGGCCAGTGTGACCATCTCGGTGCCCGAAGCCTCGATGGCCTGGGTCATCAAGGCGTTGCTGCTGAATTTGCCCGTGCCCAGAAAGAGGCGCGAGTCAAACTCTTTGTTAGCTATAATAAGTTTATCCATCTTTATGTTGTTGTTTTTCAGTTCTTAAACCAATTGATTGAGCAGGCGAACGATGCGCTGGGTCTCGAGTGTGGGATTGGGCGAATTGAGCACGGTTCCCGACAGCGCGATGCCGTCAACACCGCTCTGCAATACGTCAGCAATGTCGTCAAACGTGATGCCGCCAATGGCCACCACGGGCATCACCACCAGTTCGTCGCTCAGCCTTTGCATAACGGCCTTGTAGCCATCGAGGCCCAGCACCGGCGAGAGATTTTTCTTGGTAGTAGTGAAGCGGAACGGGCCACAGCCGACATAGTCTGCGCTATTGCGGTAGTGCATCAGCGCATCGTCGGCGGTATTGGCCGTGCCGCCAATGATATATTCCTCACCCAGCACACGGCGCGCCTCGGCTATGGGCATATCGTTGAGCCCTAAGTGGACGCCGTCGGCCTTGACCTCTTTCACGAGGCCCACATGGTCGTCGAGAATGAGTGTGGCCTCGTATTGGTCACAAAGTTCGCGCATCTTAACGCCCACGGCCTTTACCTCGTCGAGCGATGCGTCTTTCATGCGCAACTGTATCCATCGGCAACCGCCCTCAAGCACCATGCGTGCGCCCTCGAGTTCATCGTAGCGCTCGGTCTTGTGGGTGATAAACTGCAGCTTGCCGCGGTATTTTATTACTTCTGTGGTTTGCATAGCGTTGTCAGTATTATCCTCCGCAAAATGCCTTGAGGATAGTTACCTTCTGGCCCTCGCACAACTCAAATGAGGCCCACTGGGCGCGCGGTACCATCTTGTTGTCCACGGCCACAGCCACGCCCTTGGCGGGCAACTGCCTCTGCTCACACAATTGGGCAAGAGTGGTGGCGTCGGTATCGACAGGGGTATTGTTTATTATTAGGTTCATTGGGGGAAGGAGATAAGGAGATAAGGAGTTAAGGAGATAAGGAGGGAAGGAGTTAAGGAGATAAGGAGGGAAGGAGATAAGGAGATAAGGGGCGCCTATTTCTTCATCGGCTTGATATGATAATCTATCACCCTCTGGATGCCGCGCTTGCACACGGCGCAGAACTCGGGCACTACATTGGTGCGCATGCGGCAGTTGAAAGCCGGACGATAGACGCCCTTGCTCTGGCCGCCACCGCCTTCATACACGCCGAGAGTGGTGTAGTCGTTTTTGTCTAAGCCCTCTGCGGAGGTCGGTACCTCGGTGCCCTTTGGCAGGAGGTCGGCCCACTTGCTCTTGAAGTTATAGAGCGTGGTGAGATTCTCATTCCACGGCTCCACATCGGGATAATAATATAAGGTATAGCTCTCGTCGTAGAAATATTCGTCGCCAAGACCTGCAAAACTATGGCCAAACTCATGTATAAACACCGGTATTGACATCACATGGTGCGCTGAGTTGACGCCGTAGCTGTTATATACACCGCAGCCGCCATAGGTATCAGTGTTTGCGAGCACAAGATAATGCTCATAGGGCACACCTGCCAAGAGGTCATTCACCTGGCGCAAATTTGGCACGCCCAGCAGGCGCTCCATGCCAAGGAAATTGAAGAACGTACCGCACGCTGTCTGCTTCCAGATGCCCTTTGCAGGCTCGCTGACACCGCTCTGGGGCGACTCCGCACCCACTGCTATCACGTTGAACTTGTCGCGGTTAGACTTATACGGCTCGGTCTCAAAGAGGGCCTCGATCATCTTCTTGGCATCTTCGTAGAACATAGGCAGCTCTTCCTTGGTATAACCCTCGGCCAGCACAGCGAGGTCGATATGGTCGTCACTGCTGCCGCTGGTAAAGATTGGCTTTGCCTCGGGATAGACAGTATTCTGCCCCAAATCGCGAACAATGATATCCTTGGGGTTGAAATCATGCTTGAGCACGGTGACGGGATTCTGCTTGAAGTCAAACAGGCGAATCTCAATCTCCACCTCCTCGCGCGGCATCGGCATCAGCATCACATGCTCATAGGCACACTTCAGCTTGGTAGCCTGTTCGGTGCCGGTCCAATCCTGAAAATGGGTGGTAAACGACTGACAATAAATCACTTTGCCGTCGGCCTTGGAGCGCATGGTCATATCGGCCGTACCCTCCAGCAGCAGTTTGTCGAGATTCACACGACGGCCAGCCCACTTGGGCAAAGCACAATATTCCGACACATAGATATACTGCTTGGTTGAATCACCGGCAAAAGTATAATCCACTCGCAACGTACGACCATCAAAATACTGGTCAAAATCTACCTTGGCACCAGCGGCCACAGCCACAGCCAAGCACATAAGCAAAAATAGTTTTCTCATTTCTATATATACCTTATTATATTTATATGCACTCTATAAGATTTACCGCCTCAGCGCTGCCAATCGCAACTCGCGCCCGACTAACAGCCCTTTTGACGCCACAAAATTACAAAAATTACTCATCATCTCCAAACAAAACCCGATTTTCTGCGTTCAAAATTACCCTTTCTTCGCCCTAAAAATTTCTCGCTTCGAGATAAAATCAGATGACACCGCTGTGAACGATCGTTCACAGCGGTGTGAACAATTGTTCACAGCGCTATGAACAGTTGTTCACAGCGCTGTGAACGAAATTTAGCACGCAGTTAGATTTTTTCAGGGCGCAACAAAATGAATTTAAAGCGCAGAAAAACAGCGCAAAGAACGAGAGTTCTGTTTTGATTGTCAAGCAGTTACGGCGAGCAGACCAAAATCAGCAATTCGAACATCGAAGTCATGCGATTTTTGCCCGCCAAACAGCCTCTCAAGAAATAAGTTTACCGATTTTGAAAATAATATGCGTTGACCTTTGGTCATTCGCAAAAATTGTCGTAACTTTACCTCAAAATTTGAGCCGCGGACCAAACAATGGCCACCGCAGCCCAAAAATCGTTCAGAAAACAATATCATTCACAGACTAAACAACCATAAAATGAAGAAGACTCTCCTCACGTTGGCAGCCATGCTACTGATAGCCCTGACCTCGGTGGCTCAGAACAATTCACCCAAGCGCGAATTTCGCGGCAGCTGGATTCAGTGTGTCAACGGACAGTTTCAAGGCATGTCGCGCGACAGGATGCAGGCCGAGCTCACCCGCCATCTCGACGCACTGCAAAAGTGCAACGTCAATGCCATATTCTTTCAGGTCAGAGCCGAGGCCGACGCACTCTATCCAAGTCAACTGGAGCCCTGGAGCCGATTTCTGAGCGGGCAGCAGGGCGTAGCGCCCACTCCATACTGGGACCCCCTTCAGTGGATGGTGGAACAGTGCCACTCGCGCGGCATGGAGATTCATGCATGGATCAACCCCTATCGCGCCAAGACCGCCGGCACCAACGAGCTGGCCACCACCCATCCCTATGTGCAGAACCCGGAGAGATTCTTTCAGTATGGCAAACTGCTGATTTTCAATCCCGGACTGCGTGAGAACCGCGACCATATCTGCGAGGTAGTGACCGACATCATCACCCGCTACGACGTGGACGGCATTCACATGGACGACTATTTCTACCCCTACCCCGAGGCCGGAGTGCCTATTCCCGACGAGGCAACCTTCAGGGAGTACGGCTCAGGCTATTCCTCGATACAAGACTGGCGCCGCGACAATGTGAGCCTGCTCATCCAGTCGCTCCACGAGACCATCAAGCGCATCAAGCCTTGGGTAAAATTCGGCGTGTCGCCATTCGGCATCTACCACAACTCGCGCTCTGGCAATCAGGTGCCGGGCAGCAACACCGGCGGCCTGCAGAACTACGACGACCTCTATGCCGACGTGCTGCAATGGACTAACAACGGATGGGTAGATTACAACATACCGCAGATATACTGGGAGATCGGCCACAAGACTGCCGACTACGACACCCTTATCAAGTGGTGGTCGAAGTTTGCAAGCGGACGCCCTCTCTATATAGGCCAGGATATCGACCGTACAGTCAAGGCCCCCGACCTCAACAACCCGTCTATCAACCAGCTGCCCGAGAAGATGCGACTCCAGCGCTCGCTGCCAAACATTGGCGGCAGCTGCCTGTGGTATTCAGCCGCAGTGGCCAACAACAACGGCAACATTGCCACCTGTCTGCAGCAGATGTACCAC
>JAZUHM010000437.1:0-5819 GCA_045641725.1 Bacteroidaceae bacterium
GGTAATCTGGTGCAAATATAATTCTGTAAACAGCAATCGCGGTCTTATATATATAATAATGTATAATATCTTAAATCAGAAATTGCAATATCTGCCGGGCGTAGGTCCCAACAGGGCTATGTGCTTAGCCTCTGAGTTGGAAATACACACGGTCAAGGACTTATTGCTTAATTTCCCCTATAGATATATAGACCGCTCAACTGTTTATACTGTAAGTCAGTTGGACGAAAATATGCCCTATGTGCAGTTGCGCGGACGACTGACCGATATTTGCGAGGAAGGCATTGGTCGCAAGCGGCGTTTGGAAGCGACTTTCACAGATGGCACCGGTTCTGTAAAGCTCGTTTGGTTTGCAGGTATCAGTTATCTTAAAAAGTCTTTGAAAACCAAGACTGATTATCTGCTATTGGGCAAGCCCACCGTGTTTAATTACGGATATAGCATCAGCCATCCTGACTTGGAGGAGATTAAGGGCGACACCGACTCTCACGAGTTGATTGGCTTGCACCCAGTGTATCATACCACCGAGAAGATGAAGCGCATGAATCTCAACTCTCGGTTTATAGAGAAGCTTGTGCAGGAAGTCTTTCGCCAGTTGGGCAATACCCGCATAGACGAGACGCTGGCCGATGATATAAGACTCGACAATAATCTCATTCCCCTCCACGATGCCATTCGCCGCATCCATATGCCGCAGAACATGCAGGAGGTGCCCATGGCGCAGTATCGCCATAAGTTTGAGGAACTGTTCTTCCTGCAGCTGAGCATTCTTTCCTTTGCCCGCAAGCGCAATGGCAAATATCGCGGATTTGTGTTTAACAAGGTAGGTCAGCACTTCCTTAAATTCTATCAGGAAATCCTGCCATTTCAACTCACTGGCGCCCAAAAGCGAGTCATGCAGGACATTCGCAACGACCTTGTCAGCGGCCAGCAGATGAATCGACTTGTGCAGGGAGATGTGGGCAGCGGCAAGACCATCGTGGCTATCATGACCATGCTTCTGGCCATCGACAATGGCTTTCAGGCTTGCATAATGGCACCTACCGAAATCCTTGCCGAACAGCATTATAATGCCATCTCGCGCATGATGGGCCAGCTTGGTTTGCGGGTGGAGCTCCTTACTGGTATCGTCAAGGGCAAACGCCGCAAGGCTGTGCTTGAGGGCCTTGTCAGCGGCGAGGTTAATGTCGTGGTAGGCACCCATGCCTTGCTTGAGGATAATGTGGTCTTTCGCAATCTCGGCTGTGCCGTTATCGACGAGCAGCACCGCTTTGGTGTGGAGCAGCGCTCTAAGCTCTGGCGCAAGAATTCCAATCCGCCCCACATACTCGTCATGACTGCCACCCCCATTCCGCGCACCCTAGCCATGACCGTCTATGGCGATCTCGACGTCAGCATTATCGATGAATTGCCGCCTGGCCGCAAGCCCATCAAGACCGTCCATATCTATCAGCAGAATATCGACAAGGTCACAGCTCTTATAAATCAAGAGGTAGCCAAGGGCCATCAGGTGTATGTGGTATATCCGCTAATCAAGGAAAACGAAAAACTCGATATGCGCGACCTCGAACAGGGGTTCGACACTATCTGCGCCACCTTTCCCAACCTTACCATCGGCAAACTGCATGGCAAGATGAAAGACAAGGACAAGAATGAGATAATGCAGCGTTTTGCCTCCGGCACCATGCACATACTCGTCTCAACCACGGTGATAGAGGTTGGAGTGGATGTGCCCAATTCCTCCGTCATGGTAATCGTCAACGCCAATCGTTTCGGTCTGGCACAGCTCCATCAGCTGCGCGGCAGGGTAGGGCGTGGCGCTGAACAGAGTTTCTGCGTTCTTATCACTGATTACAAAATGGCCGAGAATACTCGCAAGCGCATGGAAATCATGGTTTCAACCACCGATGGCTTTGTCATAGCCGAGGAAGACCTCAAGTTGCGAGGCCCTGGTGATTTGGAGGGCACGCAGCAGAGCGGCCTCTTCCTAAATCTCAAAATGGCAAATCTCGTTCGCGACAATGAGATACTTGAGTCTGCTCGAGCAGCCGCCATCAAACTGCTCGACTCAGACCCTGAGCGCATACTTTCGCAAAACCAAGCGACATGGGCTCGCCTCAAGGAACTGCGTGACACCTCTGTCGATTGGTCATCAATAAGTTAAATCATTTATCAAACCAGATATATCACAATGAACACCATAGCTGAATTTGAAGAAAGCATTAAGCACGATCTCCATAATTACCTGCTCTCTATGCAAAAGACCGATAAGATGCTGCCCGACGCTCAGGACATTGAGACGGAGTGGGAGGACATCGCAAAGTCATACCTGCCCGATGGCATCAGAGAGTTTGCCAATTATCCAACCGTTTCACTCGGCTGGATGATGTATGTCGGCATGGCTGTTGCCAGCATGTGGGATTCCGATTGGGAGGCATGTACCGAACAAGAGGATATCTATATCTCCCTGCGCGATGAGCGGGGTTATGATGCCATGGATGAATACATACGCGAGGAAGTGCTGCAACTCTCGGGCGAGGAATATCAGTCGGTTGAGAAACTAGTGGGCGAGTGCGCCGCACGCACATACAGTCGCCTCTGCCATAGCCCGTTTGAGTCGGGCACAAAAGACGCATTCCATGCCTACACCGCAGCCCTGCATCAGCTCTACCTCATGGGCGCCGCCGTTCAACTCAAGGCAATGGGCTACAATATGGTCAAGGTGTCGTAATGCACTCCCTTGCATTTTTTCCGGACAATATTAAAAACACCTTTCGCAAAATGCATCCTGGCATGAATTGCGAAAGGTGTTTTTTGTATTTGTAGCGCTTTGGTTGAAATGTTTCGCGTACTAAAAAAAACTAAGTGCGAGATAAATTCTGTTCACAGCGCTGTGAACGAACGTTCATAGCGCTGTGAACAATCGTTCACACCGCTGTGAACAGTTGTTCACAGCGCTGTGAACCAAAATTAGCACGCGCTTTGATTTTTTTGCCGCGCAAAAAAGAAACGGCATGACGAATTTTGCAGTATTCGGTGTGTGGATAAATGTGTGATTTACAAAATGTTGGGCCGATACTGCAAAAGACGAAGTGGGAATTATCTGTTTTAGAGTGGGAAAAGTAGCAGACAGATGATTATGTTGGCTGCGAGGATGATGAAGTTCATTGGCAGGCCGATGCGAATGAAGTCGTTGAAGCGATAGCCGCCTGGCACATAGACCATCAGATGGGTGGGGGAGCCGATTGGTGTGGCAAAGCTGGATGACACGCTTATCATGAGTGCTACGCAGAAGGTTATTGGGTTGGCGCCCAGTGCCATGGCAATCTTGATGGCCACTGGTGCCATGATTGCTCCGCAGGCTGTGTTGGAGATAAACTCGGTCAGGAATGTGCCAAGGAAACAGATGATGATGAGTGCTATCAGGGCATTCGACCCGCAGATGGTTGCCAGGCTGTCGGCGAGCAGCTGTGCCAGGCCGGTGCTGTCGATGGCTTTGCCCAATGTGATGGAGCATGCAAATATCAACAGCACATCCCAATTGATGGCTTGCTTTGCTTGTTTGATGGAGCAGCAGCGGGTGAGCAGCATGAGTCCGGCTGCTATAAGGCAGCTGTCGAGCAGTGGCAGTACATTTGTAGCCGAGAGCACCACCATTGCAATCATGATTAACGAAGAAAGTATGGTGGGGAAGCCTGTCTTGACAGTATTGAGCTCTTCGTTGCCGTCGTAAATCAAGTGGTGCTTGCGGGCAAGGCTTTTTACTTCGTCTCGGTTGCCTGTGAAGATGAGTGTATCCGATCCCATGAGAAAGACTTTCTCGGCTTCTTCGGGTTTCATTGTGTCGATGTGCTCCATCTCGCCGTCAAAATGCACGACACCTATCAGGCGGCTGTCGGTCAGGTCGTTGAGTATGTTTGCCTCGCCGATTGTCTGGCCGGGCAGCTTGCTTTTGTCGGTTGCGATATAGAGGTAGCTGACGGTTTTTTGCAGCGAGTTGTGGATTTCATCGTTTGGTGTGCGGTGAGAAGGCAACAGCCGTTGCATGATAATGATGGCGGCGATGCCGACTACGAGGCAGAACAATCCCGGCAGGGTGGTAATGAATATGCTCATCTGCTCATTGGTGACGTCGGAATAAAAGCCCGATATTATCAGGTTGGGCGGCGTGCCGATGAGTGTGCAGAGTCCGCCCATACCTGCGGCATAACTGAGCGGAATGAGCAGTTTGGATGGTGCTGTCTTCAGTTTCTTTGCCCACATCTTGACTACGTTGATAAACAGGGCAACAACTGTGGTGTTGCTGAGTATGGCGCTCAGCAATGCCACTGGCAGCATGAGTCTCACAATGGCTTTCCAGTAGGATTTTGGGCGCCCGAGCAGGTTTTGCACTACCCAGTGCAGCACTCCCGTGGCTTCCAGTCCTGCCACCACCACAAAGAGCACGCCGATTACTGCCACTGTCTCTGAACTAAAGCCTCCCAGCGCTGTTTCGGCAGGTACGCAACCGGTGATGATGAGTATTGCCATTACTCCGAAGAATACGACTTCGGCGGATATCTTTGTGAGCAGCATGGTTGCGAACATGCCTATCACCAGTGTGATTGTTATCCAAGCATGTATGTCAAGTCCGAGTATTTCCATTGTTTAAATGTGGTTATGGTATGTATTTGCTAACGTCTTCGCCGCGCTTAATCATGTCGCGTATCTGGGTGGATGAGATGTTGTAAAGCGGCAGATTCAGGTAGGTTACGCTTGGCGGCAGGGTATTTTCGTTTATTTCGTAACCATCTCGCGGATAGATGATTATGTTGAATTTTGAAAGTATTTCTTTATATTCTTTCCATTTGTCGAAGCATGCCCAGTTGTCGGCGCCGATGATGATTATAAACTCGTCGTTGGGGTAGGCCTGGCAGAGTTCGCGCAAGGTGATGTAGGTGTATGAAGGCTTGGCGAGGTGAAACTCGAAATCCGAAGCTTTTACATGTGGAATATTGCGTACGGCGTCGCTTACGGTTTGGTACCGCTGAGCATCGGGCATGAGGTCGGCTTGCTGCTTGAGTGGGTTGTGGGGCGATACCATAAACCACAGTTCGTCGATGAGCCCGCTCTGCATTATGCCTTTTGCCAAATGTATGTGGCCGTTGTGGATGGGGTTGAAGGAACCGCCGAATATTCCTATTCTCATCGTTATGGTGCCGGAGGTTTATTGGTTTAGTGCGCTCTTGATGACCTCGACCACTGCTTGTTTTGCGGTCTCGAGGTCGTCGTTGATGATGGTGGTGTCAAACTGCGGGGCGAATGTGAGTTCGTAGGCGGCTTTATCGATGCGCTGCTGTATAACCTCGGGTGTGTCGGTGTTGCGGCCTTCGAGTCGCTTACGCAGTTCTTCGATTGATGGGGGCTGAATGAAAACGAGCAGTGCCTTGTCGCCATAGATTCGCTTGACGTTGATGGCGCCCTTGACGTCGATGTCCATAATCACGTGCTGGCCGGCCTCGAGCCTGCGATCAACTTCGGCTTTCAGTGTGCCGTAGTATTTGTCGGTGTATACTTCTTCGTACTCAACGAAGGCGCCCTCTGCAATCTTCTTGCGAAACTCCTCGGGTGTGAGGAAATAGTATTCCACGCCGTTTTGCTCAGTGCCTCGCGGGGCTCTGGAGGTGGCGCTGATGGAGAAGTGGAGGTTATTTACTTGTGTGAGCAGGTGGTTGATGAGTGTGGATTTGCCACTGCCGCTTGGTGCGGAGAAAACGATTATCATAGGAGGGGAGGAGATAAGGAGGTAAGGAGATAAGGAGGTAAGGAGATAAGGAGGT